>SLDH01000229.1 GCA_007125415.1 Roseovarius sp. | reverse complement strand
CTGTCCCACTGGCGCTGACGTCTGGCGATCCAACGTCCTAGATGTTCATGGTACGTAGGCAAGAAATTCGTCGTACTCATGACGGTTAGTGGACCAGCGTTTCGCTCCTTGCGGACGCTGGCGCTGGCCGCACGTGGTCAGCAGAAGCCGTTGTTTGGCGCGCGAGATCGCGACGAAGTAAGCTGCGCGTTCCGCTGACGGCTCGCCCCAAAAGGTTTCCTTTTCGACCCCAAGGATGACTACCGTATCGAACTCCAGGCCCTTGCTCTTGTGCACCGACATAATGCGAACGGCGCTGTCACCGGAAAATGAGGCTAGAGCTGTTGATGAGTCCGCTTGGCTCTGCAGCAGCATGTGCGCATGCTCAAGAGTTTGGGCGATGAGCTCATCGAAGCGATCGCCATGCGCATAGTCCGGCGATAAAGAGATGAGGCTATCACGCCCAACATTGTCTACCAGTGATATGGCGAGAGCTTGCAAATCGCCCATCTGCCGAAGATCGACCTCATGCGCCGCAATCTTCTGCTTGGTTTCGTTTACGAAGCGATCCCAGCGTGATCGCAGCTGATATTCTCGTTCCTCGTCATAGCCATGGTTGAAAACAACCAGATCAAGCAAACGACGATAAGCGGAGGGTTGGCGCGAGCCACTTGCGATCAGAAGAAAATCGATGAGTAGAGAGGCGACCGGCTCCGACGCCAAGTCCTGCTTCGTATCTTCTTCCCGAAACGGAATCTCTTCCGCCTCAAAAGCAGCCACGAGACGCTGACAATAAAGACTTTGTTGTTTGCTGACTAGGATCGCAATCTCGGAGGGCTCGATGCCATCGTCGATCAGGTCGCGGATTCGCTCAGCTAAGCCACTGGCTTCGTCATCGTCATCTTCAAAGCGAAGAATGCAAATCTCACCCTCGTCGCCAATGATATCGGCCTCGTCGAGCGCCGCTGGCGGATCCATCACTTTGACCATCGCATTCTGCATCCGACGGAGCGCCGGCGCGGAACGGAAATTCTGATAGAGATTGCGCGGCAGCGCATCGAAAGCGTCGGCGAAGGTATGGAAGATACCCTCGAGCGCTCCGGCCCAGCCCATGATGCTTTGCTTGGTATCGCCGACAGCTGTCAGGATTGTCGGGGTGTCGCCGAAACAAGCGAGTATCAGGCGATATTGCTCATCCGTGCAGTCTTGAAACTCATCCAGGAAGACATGGGTATAGGTCTGTCGCACCGCATTGCGGGCGACTAGGCTGTCTTCGATGATCTTGCAAGCGAGCGGCACCATGTCGGCGAACGTGATGGACTGGTGCTGCACACGGCGCGGGCCAATCGAATAATCAGGGTTTAGAGCATCGCGTCCGCTAAGCACCGGGCGAAACCGGTCAATGATCCGTTTAGCGAAGGCATGGAAGGTGTGGCTATCGAATCGCGCAGCCAGCCCAGGTCCACAGCGTTTCCGGACGCGTGCCTTGAGATTCTGGCTAGCATCAGTCTTGAACGATATGGCGAGGATCCGGCGAGGGTAACGGCAAGTTCCAGTGCGAAGCAGGAAGTCGGCACGTTGCGCCAACATTTCAGTCTTGCCAGCGCCGGGACCCGCGGTGAGCGCCAAATTGCGCGCAATCTCTGTTGCAGCAGCTAACGCGTTCGGCTCAAGCGTTAAGCCATCCACGGGAGACCATCGTTCCACTGCAATCATTCAGGTAAGCCTTCGAGCTCGGTTTCGACATAGTCGATTAGCGCGGTCATGGCCGCGGGCATGTCCGCAGCAATTTCTGCATCATCAATCGCTGCCATTGCCCGGATATGCCAAGCTGGCTTGCTGCCTATCTTGAAACGACGGTGGTAGGCATCGAACAACTGAAGCTGGTCGTCTGTATATTGCCCCGCCACGGTATCGTGTTTTTTGCCGAGGACAGCCTTGAGCGTTGTCTCATCTGGTTCTTCGCGCTCGTCATCTTCAACTCGATAGACTTCGGCGAACGCCTCGATCATCATAAAGTCGAGATCAAGCGGCGACGAAAAGAAGACGCCGCGATCGTTGAAATACTCGAACCAGTCATCGTCATCGATCAAAAGTCTTTGTTCGCTATTCCAAGCTGGGATGGCTGCTATTTCATCTTCGTCAATGCCCGCATTCTCCACGTCGCTATATTTCAGAAGCTGCTTCGCAGCGTATTTGATCCTGCCCCAGCCACCCTGAAAACGGGCAAGGTCGAGATCAAGCAAAGTCGCGTGCGGGATGCCGAGCCCGTGCAGCAACCGCCAGAAATGGTTGACGTGGCGCCCGCCCAAAGGGACGACCGAGATCGATGCATCATCCGTGAGAACGCCGCGTGCAGCGAGCATCCGCGGCAGGACGACTTCTTCGCTGTCGCCTTCACCCAGAATGACGAACCGGGCGAAGTATAATTCAGGGAAGGCGTGTACGGCTTCACGCACATATTTTGCCGCGTCCTCATTTTCCGGGAGAACAACCCGAGCGACGACCGTTCGACGATCGCCGTCTAACCGCAGATAGCGGATGGTCTCAGGGGCGACGCGACGCAAAAGTGATGGGGCGTGCGTAGCCACCAGGGTCTGTGCATTCTGACCGTTTGCAAATTCGGAAATCGCGCGGATTACGCGCCCGAGATAGTGCGGTGAAAGGCTGTTCTCCGGCTCTTCGACCGCTATTAGTGTAAAGATGGCGGGCCGCAGTTTGTCGATGTCGAAAGCTTCTAGTTCACCGGCGAGCACCTTGTCGCCGATCTCGCGCATTGCGAGCACCAGAGAGATATACAGCAAGGATTGCTGGCCGTCGCTTAGTCGTGAGAAGTCGACGAGCGACTCGCCGTGGCCTGGCGTGAAGGTAAGGCTCAGATGGCGCAGAAGCGCGTTGATCTCACTTTGCGCAAAAGAGATTGATGGGTTGGCGAAAAACTCGCCCCTGTGAAGCTGGCCCCAGATGTCGGTCAGCGAGTCGCTGATGCCTTCAATGGCGGCGTTCCCACTTAGGGCATCGGTAATTTGCGCTGTAAGATCATTGACCTCAGTGCGCTCGACGCTCCAGTCGGCGGCTCGCAATGCCCGGCCCACTAAGGCGTTGGCGGAGTAAGAGATATGGTCCGATGGATCGCGGCGAGCAGGGAGGTAATGCACCTGAATAGCGTTGCGATCTTGCTTGGAGGCCCGACTTTCCTCTACGGGCAACCCGTCCTCGTCAGCTTCGGTAACGTAGGTGAAGGTTTCCTCAATATCACCATCCTGATCGAGAGTTGCTGCCAAACGGAAGCGGACGCGGACGACCTCGTCATCGTCCACCATGAGCATATGCGCGAAGTTGCCAGGCACCGCGGGCATGTCGACGTTTTCCAACTCAAGCTCTGGAAATTCGAAATCGGCCTCGATCCAAAGACTGCGCTCTTCTGGCGCCTCATCGTGCGCCTCGTCGGCGGGGATATGAAAATCGGAGGTTCTGATCTTACGCTGTGCGGGATCGAGACTGAACATCCTTGCCAGCGCCTGCAGCACCGCTGTCTTACCGGCGCCGTTCGGTCCAAGAATGAACGTTGTGTCGTCTAACGCGATTTCTGTCTCGACGCCCCCAAAGCATCGGAAGTTGCATATACGCAAATGCGTGAGCTTCATGGTGCCTTCTCCACTGACAAATCCTACCTCCGAAAATTACTTTGGCGGCTGTTCATTGACTCACCTTCTGTAATTGTCATTTAGAAAGCTACCCTTGCGCTCTACATTTTTTACTTCAATCAGACTGACTGGGTACAGATGCTATTGGATCCGGATCGAAGGGCGGTCACCCACGAGCCTCCCCTTAGAAGCCGTTCTTGTTCTTCCAACGAAGTGGTCATGCTCATGCTGTCCCACTACCGTTACTCTACACCTATCCGGCTTGGCTTAAGTGCTGGATGTCTGCTTTGAGAGAAAGCTGCGTCGCAGCATTTGGACGAAACACAGAGAGCCCGCTGAGGGCCGGGTGCGTTGATTGTTGGGCCAATCCTTCCGTTTGCTAGATGACGGTCTGCATGCGTTTCGCTAGGCTGTCGTCATGCATTTCGCCTTTTACGATCTCGAAACCAGCGGCATCTCGCCCGCCTTCGACCAGCCCCTGCAATTCGCGGCCATTCTGACGGATGCTGAATTCAGGGAGATCGAGCGGATCAACCTGCGTTGCCGCATCGCGCCGCACATTATTCCATCGCCTTGGGCGCTGGCTGTCACCGGCGTGCGCCCAGCGCAGTTGGTGGATCCGGCTCTGCCGACGCTTTTTGAGTTCACACAGGAGATCAGCGCGCTGATCGAACGCTGGTCGCCCGCGATCTGGACCGGGTTCAACAGCATCCGCTTCGACGAGGAGATGCTTCGCCAGGCGTTCTACCAGAACCTGCAGCCCGACATTTTCGCGACGCAGTTCAACGGAAATTCGCGCTTCGATATTCTGACCGCGCTCTATGCCGTCTGGTACCGCCAGCCCGATCTGTTCGACTGGCCAGTCGACGAAACCGGCCGGGTGCGCTTCAAGCTCGACCGCATGGCACCCCTGAATGGCTTCACTGCACATGATGCCCATGACGCCCTCGGCGATGTCGAGGCGACCATCCACATCGCCTGTCAGATTGCCCAGCGCGCGCCGGGACTCTGGGCAGAGCTGCTCGCCAACCGTGACAAGGGTCATGTCCAGGCCAGCCTCGCGACCTTCCAGCCCATGGCACTGGTTGAACGGTTCGGGGGCGGCCTGCCGCGCGCAACCGTCGGCTGCTTCTGCGGAACTTCGCCCAGTAATCCCAATCAGGCGGCATTTTTCGATCTGGATGCTGCTGACCCGGCCGATCTCCTGGTGGCGGATGACGCAGCCCTTTTCGCAGCTGTCGATGCCACCCCGAAGGTCATCCGCTCTGTCACGGTCAACAAGTCGCCAGCATTGCTGTCGGTCGCCGCGCCCAGCGCTGAGCAGTTGCGCCGCGCAGAAATGATCGCGAATGCGCCCGAGTTTTGCGCACGGGTGGGGCAGGCACTCGCCGCGCGCTTCCCAGAGGATCCTGTTGCACCCACCCCTCCGGTCGAAAAGCAGATCTATGGCGGCTTCTACAGCCATGCCGACAAGGCGCTGCTCGCGGAGTTCCAGCGAGTGGACTGGCCGAGGCGACAGGAGATTGTCGCCACGCTTTCTGATTCCCGTTTGCGCCAGCTCGGACGTCGTCTGGTGGCGTTCTATGCACCTGAGCTGCTTTCAGCCGAAGAAGGTGGACAATTCGAAGCATGGCTCCGGGAGCGTTGGTCGGCGCCTGCCTCGGATACTGTCGAATGGACCGGCCTTGCAAAAGCGTATCAGGCTCTGGCGGATATGCGCGCCAAGGGAGCTGCAAGCCCGGAAGCGATCGACGAGATCGCGGTCTATCTGCGGCGCTTCGAAACCTGATTGTTGCGTGTCCGGTGCGGTGGATCCGGACGGCATCCGCCGAGAGAAACACATCAGAAGCGGCATTGCAGGCAGTTGCCACCGCCTGAAGTTGTTTGCCGTCTGAGAGTTGACTTGATAGCAATGAAATCGCTGCTTACCATGTGT
>SLDH01000105.1 GCA_007125415.1 Roseovarius sp. | reverse complement strand
TGACGGCGATTTCCGTCTGGCTGAGTTCGGTCTGCATGATCAGCTGTCGGGCTTTCTCCAGCCGCAGGGCGAGGTAATATCTGCTCGGCGATGAATTGAGATATTTGGCGAAGAGCCGTTCCAGTTGACGGGTCGAGATACCCAGTTCCGTGGCGATCTCTCGCGGAGGCAGTGGCTCCTCCAGGTTTTCGCGCATCCGTCCGATGGCTGTCAGAAGCTTCGAGTGACGCACCCCCTCGCGGCCGGCCAGTGAGACGCGCTGCGCATGATCATCGCCACGAGGCTCGGTATAGACCATCTGATCCGCTACCCAAGTGGCCAGATCGGCACCGTAATCCGCATGGATACGGTAGAGCATGAGGTCCATCGAGCTGGCGCCGCCCGCGCAGGTGAAGATCCGGCCATCCACCGCAAAGATCGAATCCTGAAACGTGACATCGTGATAGCGCTCGCTGGCGGCAGCCGAATACTCCCAATGAGTGGTCACACGTTTGCCGCTGAGCAACCCCGCCTCGGCCAACAGATGTGTGCCGCTGCTGAGCGCGCCGAATTCCACGCCCTTGCGTGTCTCGCGCCTGAGCCAACCCAGAACCTTTCGACTGCTCCCCTCCACCGCGCGCTCGCCGGCACAGACGATCAGCTTGTCCCGGCGATCGAGGTCGATCAGGCCGGCATCGACATTTACCCGAAGGCCATTCCACGCCTCTACCGGCGCACCGTCCTCGCTGATCAGCATCCAGTCATAGAAGCGCTGCCCGGCGGCAAAGCGATTGGCCAGCCCGAGCGCCTCCTGCGCGCAGGTAAAGCCCAGCGGCGAGAAACCGGGGATCAGCAGAAAGACATAGCGGATCGGGTAGGGATCGATCAAAGGCACCTCCCGCGCCCGGGCTCGGCGCTTGTGTTCGGGAGCACTTCCTGCCCCGGCGGACTCAGATTTCCAGCCCGCATTTTCGCCCCTCGTAGAACGCATAGGGCGCCTGCCGCGGCGCCTGTGCGTCGCCGATCAGCCGGACATCAAGACCGTCAAGTTCAGCTGAAACAGGGTCGAAAGCGCGGTTGGTGGTTGCCATCACCAGGGCTGATGCGGCGACCTCCTGCTCGGTACCGTCGAGCAGGTTGCGAAGGGTCGCCCCCTGACCATGCCAGGCGGAAATCGCATGTTCGGTCAGAAACCGCGCACCAAGCCGTGCAAGCCGCGCCCGGATCGGAATATCCGCGCTTGTCCGGGCCGTTTCCTTGCCCACCATGGCATCGGGCGTGACAATGGTCACCTCATGTCCCGCTTCCGCGAGATGCCAGGCCGTTCCGAGGCCGCGCATGGACCCGCCTTCATCATAGACAATCACCGAGCCCGCGATCCGTGCCTCGCGCCGCAGCACCTCTTCGGGGGCAAAGACATGGCCCAGCGCCTTTCCGGGCAGCGGGCCAAGATGCGGCATGAAGCGCTGTGTCGCCTCTTCATCGGGCAAAGACCCGGTGGCCAGGATGATGACATCCGCGCCGATCTGCCGGATATCCTGCGCGTCGAGATAGGAATTGAGATGCACCGCCACTCCCAACCGCCCGAACTGTCTTTCATACCACGCCATCAGATCGAGGATCTGCGCCCGTCGCGGCTGCAAACCGGCCAGAAAGAACTGCCCGCCGATCTGTGCCGCCGCCTCGTGCAACTGAACCTCATGGCCACGTTCGGCCGCCACTCTGGCCGCTTCCAGCCCGGCAGGTCCCGCCCCCACCACCAGCACGGATCGCGCAGCCTCGGCGGGGGTGAACCTGTCGCCCCCCCATTGGTGCTCGCGCCCTGCCGACGGGTTGACCAGGCAGGAAATCCAGTAATCACGAGACCGCCGCCCCCAGCACATCTGATTGCAGGAGATGCAGCCGCGGATCTCCCCGGGCGCGCCCTGCATCATCTTGCGCGCCAGATGCGGATCGGCGATCTGCCCCCGCACGATCGACACCAGATCAGCCTGCCCCGCACTCAGCGTCGTCTCGCCATTCTCGGGTGTGCGAATCCCACTTTCGGCCTGAACCTTCGCATGGCGCAACTCCTGCTTGAGCAGTTCCGTGGCAGGAACGGCCGTCTTCTCGGCCACTGCAAAGGTGGGCATGAGCTTTTCGAAGTCGAGATATCCGCCCGAGCCGCAGGTCACGTAATCCAGATGGCCCGTCTCATCATGCAGGGACACGATCTCGGCCAACGCCTCGATCCCGTTGAGAACCGGATAGGTGTCAGAATGGCTCACCGACAGGCCGATGATGAAATCCTCTCCACAAGCCCGGCGGATACCCTCCAGAATACGCATCGACAATCTGGTGCGGTTCTGCAGGCTGCCGCCCCATTGATCCTCGCGCCGATTGCTCCAGGGCGTCCAGAACTGATCGAGCAGCGAGTGATAGGCCGCCCATATCTCGACCCCGTCAAACCCGGCGGCCAGGCAGCGGCGCGCCGCCGCGATGAATGCCGCGATCACCTCTTCGATCTCCGCCTCACTCATGGCATGGCTGCCGTCGCTGTCATGATAGCTGGGCAGGCCCGAGGGACTCCAATGGGGCTGATAGCTGAGATCGGAATCGCCATGCGCGCCCACATGGTAAAGCTGCTGCAGGATGACGGCACCCGCATCCTGCACAGGCTCGATGATGGCCCGAAAGGCCGGGATCACGGCATCGTCCTCGGCAAGAAAATTGCCCCGGGTCAACACGCCCGTCCGATGCACCGGCACAGGCTCGGCCACGATCATCCCCGCCCCGCCGATGGCACGCTCCAGCAGATAGGCCCCATATTGCGCGCCGGGCAAACCGTTCACCGACATATTCGCCGTATGCGCCCCGAAGGTGATCCGGTTGCGCACCGTCCTGTGGCGCAACTCAAGCGGTGCGGTCAGACGTGGAAAGCTATTCATCGCTCACTCCCAATCCAACACGACCTTGCCGGAATTACCCGAGATCATCGCGGCGAACCCTTCCTCGAAAGCGTCGATGGAGAGGCGATGCGTGATCAACCCCGACACATCGAGGCCCGACTGCACCAGCGCGATCATCTTGTACCAGATCTCGAACATCTCACGGCCATAGATGCCCTTGATATGGAGCATCTTGAAGATCACGCTGTTCCAGTCCACCGGAAATTCGGTGGGCGCGATCCCCAGCAGCGCGAGCTTGCCGCCATTGTTCATGTTGCGGATCATCTGCTGCATCGCCGCCGAGGCCCCCGACATCTCCAGCCCCACATCGAAGCCTTCGGTCATGCCCAGCCGCGCCATGACATCGCCGAGGGGCTCCGCGCTCACATCCACCACATGCGGCACGCCCATGCGGCGCGCAAGCTCCAGCCGGTAGGGGTTGATATCGGTGATCACCACCTTGCGCGCGCCCGCTCTCGCCGCCACCAGCGCCCCCATGATCCCGATGGGCCCCGCCCCGGTGACCAGCACATCCTCGCCCACCAGATCGAAGCTGAGTGCGGTATGCACGGCATTCCCCAGCGGGTCGAAAATGGCGGCAATCTCATCGGGAACATCCTCGGGGATCGGCACGACATTGCTTTCGGGCAGGCACAGATACTCGGCAAAACTGCCCGGGCGTTGCACGCCCACCCCGCGCGTGTTGCGGCAAAGATGGCCCCGGCCTGCGCGGCAGTTGCGGCAGGTGCCGCAGACGATATGCCCCTCGCCGCTCACCCGCTGACCGATCCGGTATTTCACCGCCGCCGGCCCGGTATCGACGATCCGGCCCATGAATTCATGCCCCACCACCATGGGCACCGGCACTGTCTTGGCGCTGAACGCATCCCAGTTCCAGATATGCACATCGGTGCCGCAGATGGCGGATTTGTGTATCTTGATCAGCACATCCGATGGCCCCACCTCCGGGACAGGGACATGCTCCATCCAGAGTCCGGGCTCGGGCCTCGACTTAACAAGGGCTCTCATCTGGTTCTGCATGTCTCTCCCCATAAATCCGTGCTCAGATATTTCAGGCCGCTGTCGCACACCACGAAGGCCACCGTGCCGCCCGCCTCCGGGCCTTGCAGCAATCGCACCGCCGCCGCCAGATTGGCCCCGGCGGAATAGCCCCCGAAGATGCCCTCCCATCTGGCCAGAAGCCGGGCGAACTCCGCCGCCTCCGGCCCCGAAACGGTTTCTTCCCCCGCCAGCGTCACACCGGCCAGATGGCTCAGATCCGCCATGCCATAGCCGCCGCCCTGAATGGGATGGTCCGGCCTGTCCGGCAGCACCGCGTAGCAGCGCACGGGCTTGCCCGCGAAAAACCTTGCACATCCGCCCAGAGTGCCACCCGAGCCGATGAAATCGCAAAACGCCGTCACCCGTCCGCCTGACTGCGCCCAGATCTCCGGCGCAGTGCCGCTTTCATGCGTCATCGCGTTCTCGGGAAGCCGGAACTGATCAGCACGAAACGCGCCACGCTCATCGGCAATGGCCTGCGCGGCCTCTGCCACCAGCGCCAGATCACCTCCCGATACCTCTCCGGGTTTCGATCCGGGCAGTTGCGGCACCAACGCCACCTCGGCTCCCAGCGCCCGCATCATCCGTGCGCGCTCTTCGGAATTGCCCTCACTCATGACCGCCACGAAAGGGTGGCCGAGCACACCGCAAGTGATGGCAAGCCCGGTTCCCATGTTGCCCGAGGTCAGTTCGACAACCGTCTGCCCCGGCATCAACGCCCCGCTGGCACGCGCGCCCTCGATGACAGCGCGGGCCGCACGGTCCTTCTTGGAAAAGCCGGGGTTGAGATAATCGCATTTCGCCAGAAGACGCCCTTCGAGCGAGAGCACCTCCCGGATCCGGCTCAACTCCACCAGAGGCGTCTGCCCGATCGCCTCGATGATCGAGGGCAGGATCACCTGATCACCTCCAACTCGCGGCCCACCACCTCGAACGCCTCGATCGCCCGATCCAGCATGTCGCGGGTGAGGGCTGCGGACATCTGCGTGCGGATACGGTCCTGCCCCTTCGGCACCACCGGAAAGCTGAATGCCGTCACATAGACACCCCGTTCGTTCAGCCGCGCCGCCATGTCCTGCGCCAGTTTCGGATCGCGCAGCATCACCGGGATGATCGCATGATCCCCGGGCAGAAGCTCGAACCCGAGCCGGCCCATGCACGCCCGGAAATAGCCGGCATTCTCCCACAGACGTGCGCGCAGCAGAGCACCCCGCGCGTCGAGGAGGTCGAAGACCTTCAGCGAGGCGGCCACGATCACCGGCGCCAGGGTGTTGGAAAAGAGATAGGGCCGCGAACGCTGTCGTAACCAGTCCACCACAGGAGCCGACGCCGCCGTATATCCGCCCGAGGCCCCGCCCAGCGCCTTGCCCAGCGTGCCGGTCAGGATATCCACACGCCCCATCACGCCGCATTTCTCATGGGTGCCGCGCCCCGTCGCCCCCACGAAACCCGTCGCGTGACAGTCATCAACCATCACCATCGCGTCATGGCGTTCGGCAAGATCACAGATCTCGTCGAGCTTGGCAGTATACCCATCCATCGAAAACACACCATCGGTGGCGATGAGCCTGTGGCGCGCGCCCTGCGCCTTTTGCAGACAGGCTT
>SLDH01000119.1 GCA_007125415.1 Roseovarius sp. | reverse complement strand
GAATGGACCGGTCAGCATATCTCGGCTCATATCACGGGCACATTGTTCGAGAAGGCAGGCTACAGCGTTGAATACGTGACCGCCGGTGCCGTGCCGCAATTCGCCGCCATCGCGCAAGGTGATCTGCACCTCCAGCCGGAAGTCTGGACCAACAATGTGGGTGAAATCTACCCCCGGGCCGTCGAAGCGGGCGATCTGATCGTGGTGGGGCAATTGGGCCTCGAGCCACGCGAGGGTTGGATCTATCCGCCCTACATGGCCGAGCAATGCCCCGGCCTGCCGGATTATCAGGCGCTTTATGATTGCGCTCAGGCCTTTGCCTCTGCCGATACCTTTCCCAACGGACGTCTGATCACCTATCCCGCCGATTGGGGCACACGCAGCAAGGACCTGGTGGCCAATATCGGCATTCCGTTTCAGCCCGTCGCGGGTGGCAGTGAGGGTGCGATGATCGCCGAACTCAGATCCGCCGTGGCGACCGAGCAGCCGATGCTGATGATGTTCTGGCAGCCGCATTGGCTCTTCGCCGAAGAAACCTTCGACTGGGTCGAGTTTGACGCGACCGACGGCGATTGCACCGAAATTGCAGGTCAGACCCGCGGCAATGCCTGCGGCTTCGAGCAGGCCTCGATCGACAAGGTCGTGAACAAGGACTTCGCGGCGAGCATGCCGGGCGCATTCGCGATCTTCGAGGCGATGACCATCGACAATGACACCCAGAACGTGCTGCTGCTGGAGGTCGATCAGGAAGGCCGCGATCTGGAAGAGGTCATTGCTGAATGGATCGACGCCAATGAAGACGTCTGGGGCCCATGGGTGGAAGCCGGCATGGCGGCCAAGCAATAGGCCAACGCTCCAACCTGCGTTACGGACGCAGATATACCGACGGGCCGGCCCGCGCCGCCGGCCCGTCCATCCCCTCCCCCACTTCAAGGGACATTTATGGCCATGAACCACAAGGACGTGAAACTGTCCTGCCGACATCTCTGGAAGGTCTATGCCGAGGACCGCGCGCCTTATTTCAAGGACGAGGTCAGGACCGGCGATGCGCCGACGCTCGCGGCGCGGCTGTCAGAAGATGGTGCGATACCGGCGGCGGTCGATGTGGGGTTCGACGTGCATGTAGGAGAGATCTTCGTGATCATGGGCCTCTCCGGCTCGGGCAAATCGACGGTTGTGCGATGCCTTTCACGCCTCGTGGAGCCCACATATGGCGAAGTGCTGCTCGATGGCGAAGACCTTCTCAAGAAGAACAAGAAAGAACTGATCGATATCCGCCGCCACAAGATGGGCATGGTATTCCAGAGCTTCGGGCTGATGCCGCATCTCAATGTTTATGACAATATCGCCTTCCCCCTGTCGCTGCAGGGGGTTTCCCGAGCCAAGAGGGAAGAACGCGTCGGCCATGTGATCTCGCTAGTGGGGCTGGAAGGGCGTGAGTCGGCCTTTCCCAACGAGCTTTCGGGCGGCCAGCAGCAGCGGGTCGGCATTGCGCGCTCGCTGGCGATCGAGCCCGATGTCTGGTTTCTGGATGAACCCTTCTCGGCGCTGGACCCGCTGATTCGCCGCCAGATGCAGGATGAATTTCTGCGCATTCAGTTGATGCTCAAGAAGTCCATTGTCTTCATCACCCATGATTTCCTGGAAGCGCTGCGCATCGCCGATCGTATGATGATCATGCGCGACGGGCGGGTCGTGCAGGTGGGAACACCAGCGGAGCTGATAATCAACCCCGCTGATGATTATGTCTCGGATTTCACCGACGAGGTGCCGATGGTCCGCGTGCTCAAGGCCGAGGACGTGCTGGACCCTGACGCCACACCAACGAACGGCATGCCCGAGCAGGACTGCAAGACTGATGTCGAGGCGCTCCTGCCTCTGCTGGCCTCCAACAAGGACGGCATCAAGATCATGCGTGGTGATACCCCCCTGGGTGTGGTCACCGCAAACAGCGTGATCCGCGCGCTGGCGCATCAGGACAAACGCCGCGGCGCTGAAACGCCACACCCGGAGGCCGCAGCACAATGACGCGGCCAACACGCATTCAGATGGTCTGGGCGCTGCTGCTGGCCCTGACCATCGCGGCACTTTTCATACAGGGCGCGACGGATTGGATCGTCGCTTTTCCGGATCAATGGGTGGTGCCGATCACGCCGTGGCTCAATAGCGGCATGGCCTGGTTCATAGACCAGTTCGGTGCTGCCTTCCGCGCCTTCTCCGCTGCGGTCGGTGTGCCGATGAAGGCCGTGCGAGACTTGCTCAACTGGCTGCCATGGTCGGTCACGCTCACGCTGGTGACGCTGCTGGCCTATGCCGTATCAGGCCTGCGCCTCGCGATATTCAGCTTCTTCGCGATCCTCTACATGGTCGTGATCGGATATTGGCAGGAATCGATGAATTCGCTTGCCCTCGTGGCGATTTCGGTGCCGGTTGCCGTTACGCTGGGCTTCGTTCTGGGCGCGCTTGGGTATCTGTCCAGGACGGCGGAACGTATCTTGCAACCGATGATGGACATGTTGCAGACCATTCCCGCCTTCGCCTATCTGCTGCCGATCCTGCTGCTTTTCGGGTTCGGCCCGGTGGTTGGCCTGATCGCAAGCATTCTTTATGCGTTTCCGCCCACGGTCCGCAACACGATGCTGGGGCTTTCCAGGGTACCGGAGGAGGTGGTGGAGGCCGGCCTGATGGCCGGAGCGACATCATTTCAGATTTTCTGGCGGGTGCGTGTCCCCATCGCGATGCGGCAGATCCTGCTGGGCGTGAACCAGACCACGATGGCCGCCTTCTCAATGATCATCGTGGCATCCATCATCGGTGGCACGGCCGATATCGGTTGGGAAGTTCTGTCGACCATGCGCAAGGCGCAATTCGGTGAAAGCCTGCTGGCAGGGCTCGTGATTGCCCTGATGGCAATGGTGATGGACCGGATCACCTGGGCGGCGGCCAACCCGAAGCGAACGCCCCAAGACGCAGAGTATTGGCGGCGGGTGAAGATCTGGGGTTTGGCAATCGCATTCACGCTGGGGGTGGCACTTCTTTCGCAAGCCATTCCGGCGCTTGCCGAATATCCACGCGCCTGGGAATACTATCCCGCAAAGCATCTCAATGATGTCATCGACTATATCATCGTCGAATTTTCCGCATCCATTGCGACGATCAAGAACACGGCCTTCTTCTTCGTCATGTTGCCGGTCAAGATAGGACTGACGCAGACAATCTCGCCCTTCACCTGGGGCTTTGAATTTACTGATGGTTTGCGGATGGCCTATGGTGCCGGTGCTGCCGTGCTGACGCTGGCCATCTGGGCCTGGCGCGGGATGAATGGCGGGTTGCTGACCGCCTTTGTCGCAACGCTGCTCTATTTCGGGCTGACCGGCCTGCCCTGGCCGATGCTGGTGGCCATGGCGACGTTGCTGGGCTGGCAACTGGGCGGGCCGCGTCTGGCCCTTGGCACATTCCTAGGCCTTGCCTTCTTGCTGTTCGCGGGGGTCTGGCCACAGGCGATGCTGTCGGTCTATCTGTGCGGTCTGGCCGTCTTGCTGTCCTTCACGCTAGGTGCTGGCCTTGGAATCCTCGCGGCGGAAAATGATGCGGTTTCCGCCACCTTGCGCCCCTTCAACGACACGATGCAGACGATGCCGCTTTTCGTGATCCTGATTCCCTTCGTGATGATCTTCAAGATCGGTGAATTCACCGCTCTACTTGCCATCATGGCCTACGCGATCGTCCCGGCGATCCGCTACACCGAGCATGGGTTGCGCAACATTTCCAAGGAAACCATCGAGGCCGCAACCGCCATCGGCTGCACCCGTGGACAACTCCTGTGGCGGGTCAAACTGCCATTGGCCTTGCCCGTGATGATGCTGGGGCTGAACCAGACGATCATTTTCGGCATCGCCATGCTGGTGATCGCCGCGCTGGTGGGCACCAGCGATCTGGGACAGCGGGTCTATATCGGACTTGGAAACGGTGATTTCGGGGTTGGGATCGTGGCAGGCTTCGGCATGGCGATCATCGCGATGATCGCGGACCGGATGACGCAAAGCTGGAGCCTAGCGCGCCAGCGTGCGCTGGGTCTCATCGCGAAGTAAGCGAGGTAACGCGGTTTGCCACCGTGCATATTTCGGCATAATATGGCGAAATAGATCAAGTTCGCCTTCTGGGAAAACCTTAATCTGCCGTTGAGCTTCACCCAATCGGAGACCAAGATGATCAGGCAAAAGACACTCACATGGGCATCCCAAGACCCCGAACACGCTCTCACGCTGCCCGCGCGCTACTTCTATGAACAGGACATCTTCGACCGTGAGGTCGAGACGATCTTCGCCAAATCCTGGCATTTCGTCTGCCACGATTCGGAACTGGTAGAGCCCGGGGATTTCATCAAGTTCGACATTCTGGGCCAGAGTGTCCTGTTGGTCCGGGGCGAGGATGGCGGCGTGCGGGCGATGCACAATGTCTGCCGCCACCGCGGCACCCAACTCATCCAGGAGCGGCGTGGCAGCGTGAAGGGCATGATCACCTGCCCCTATCATGCGTGGTCCTACAAGCTGGATGGTGCGCTGCGCCATGCCCCGCGCTGCGAGGCGCTGGCGGGCTTCGACAAGGCCGATTACGGCCTCGTGCCCGTTCGGACCGAATGCTACGCGGGCTTCCACTTCGTCAATTTCGATCCGGACGCAACCGCGTTGGCCGAAGACATGGCCGGAGCCGAAGAGACCATGCGCCCCTATTTCCCGGACCTCGATGATCTGCGCTTTGTCGAAGAAGTCGACATGATGGTGGATGCCAACTGGAAAGTGATCGTGGACAACGCGATCGAAGGCTATCACTTCAAGCTCTCGGGCCCGCATCACAAGGATCTGGCCGCCCTGATCGACTTCGATGGCTACGAGATGACCCCCCATGGCAAGTGGTGGGATTTCAAGGGCCCGCCGCGCAAGGTGGAAACGGCCTTCGGCCACAAGGTGGCGGGTGAGAAATACCAGACCGACTGGTTCTACAACATCCAGCTCTGGCCGACGACGACGATCTACGCCTTTCCCTATGCCGACGCGATCGGCACCTTCAACCAGATCCCCATCGGCCCGGAAAAGACGCTGCTGCGCTTTGGCCATTACGTGCCCCGCTCGCGCCCGCAAAGCGAGCTGAGCGCGGCGGCCATCAAATGGTTCAATGAAAAGCTGGGGCCCGAGGATATCGACCTCAATCTCTGGGTGCAGGCCGGACTGCATTCCGACGGGTTCGATCAGGGCCGCTACCTGATCGATGCGGAGCGTTCCTCCAACTCGGAGCATCTCGTGCATCATTTCCACAAGATGGTGCATGACGCGCTGCACACGGGCAAGAGATGACATGAATCAGCCTGACATCATCATCGTGGGCGCGGGCTCGGCAGGCTGTGTGCTGGCCAACCGGCTATCGGCGGATCCGTCGCTCAAGGTCCTGCTTGTCGAGGCCGGACCGAAGGACGGTGCCCTCTCGCTCCGCGCGCCGGCGGCCATGGTGACCAACCTCAACGGCACCAAACACAATTGGGCCTTCGAGGGTGCCTCGGAGCCGGGCCTGGGCGGGCGTGCCTTCAAACATGACAGGGGCAAGGTGCTGGGCGGGTCTTCCTCGATCAACGGCATGTGCTGGATCAGGGGCCATGCCCGCGATTACGATGGCTGGCGGCAGCG
>SLDH01000182.1 GCA_007125415.1 Roseovarius sp. | reverse complement strand
GGCAAGAGCAGGGCGGCGCCCGACCCTGGGTGGGCGCTTTGGTCCGCTGGGGCGACTGTGCTTTATGGTAGCCAAGCCGCTCTGACCGTTTTGCTTCTTGCAGCGTCGCAATGCCCCCCCCGGTGGGAGGCTCGGGTGCCGCCCGGGCTGGTCGCCCCTGCGAAAAAGGTGGGGCAAGCGTGGCGTGGAACAGGTTTCTGGCTCAAAGGGCTTGGAGGGGGGGAGTCAGCATTTTTTCAGCAACCCCTCAACGGGCTGATTATCCCGTTCGAATCCCTTGACGCTGACGGGCTTTGTGCCTAAGAGCGGCGCAGGAATGACGGGGCGCTGCCGATGGCGGTGCCCTTTGGTATTGAGCGGCGCCGTGTGCGTGTCCCGCCAGATGATGAGGAAAACCCCATGTCGCGCATCTGCGAACTGACCGGAAAAGGCCCGATGGTCGGCAACAATGTCAGCCATGCCAACAACAAGACAAAGCGGCGCTTTTTGCCCAATCTGAATGATGTGACCCTGCAATCCGAAGCGCTGGGCCGTGGCGTGAAGCTGCGCATCAGCGCTGCGGCGTTGCGCTCGGTCGATCATCGCGGCGGGCTCGATGCCTATCTCGCCAAGGCCAAGGACAACGAGCTTTCCGCCCGCGCCCTGAAGATCAAGAAGGAAGTTGCGGCAAAGGCCGCGAGCGGCGTGGCCGACGCGCTGACCGACTGATCACGGCTCGCTGAGAAAACACGAAAGCCCTGCCCCCTGCGGCGGGGCTTTTTCGTTTTTTTCACTTTCGCATGTTTCAGGCCGGTGGTTATATCCCGGTGATGACTGCGATGTTGCGCCCCCTTACCGCGTTCCTGATGGCGTTTGCGCTGCTCCTGATGGGGCAGGGTGCGGCAGTCGCTCGGGGATTGCCCGGCCCGGATGGCAGCATCGTCATCTGCACGGGTTCCGGCCCGGTTGTGATCTTCGTGGATGCACAAGGAGAACCGGCCGCACCACCCCATATCTGTCCCGATTGCGCCCTTTCGCTGATCCAGGTCGGGCATGACGCGGCGCTGACATGGCGTGCGCCGGAAGTGGCCTCCTGCGGCTGGTGCTTTGTTGCCCGTGACAGCGCGGATGACAGGCAGACGTTTACGGCACAGGCACGCGATCCGCCCCGCGCGGCCTGATCCATCCGTTCCAACATGTCACCAACATTCAAGGGAGACAGAACATGTCTGTCAGATCCACAGTGCTGGCGGGGATCTTCGCCGCCTTTTCCACCGCAGCGGCCTTTGCCGATGGCATCGAGTTGCATGACGCCTATGCCCGCGCGGCAAGCCCGATGGCCCAATCCGGCGCCGCCTTCATGATCATCCACAATCATGGCGGGCCGGATGACCGCCTGATCGGTGCAGCCTCGCCCATCGCCCAGAAGGTCGAGTTGCATACCCATGAGGAGGATGACGCGGGCGTCATGAGGATGATCCATGTGGAAGAAGGCTTTGCCCTTCCCACCGACGGGGAGATCGTCATGGAGCGTGGCGGCAAGCATGTCATGTTCATGGGCCTCAGCGAAAGCCTGGAGCAGGGCATGACCATTCCCCTCACGCTGATCTTCGAGGCCGCGGGCGAGATGACCTTCGACATAGAAGTCGATCTGGAACCAAGGGCGGGTCATGGGCACGATCATGACGGCAACCATGATCACAGCCATTCGCACGGTTCAGGGGACTGATCAGCCGGAAATATCGGGCCGGGTCAGCCATGATCCGGCCCGGCCGTTGCCCTGCCTGCCAATGTTGCGGGAAGCTCATCCGGAAATACCGATCACCCTCATGGGCTCAGATCGGAACGAAACAGTCCGATACCGCGCTGTAATGCTCCACACCGCCTTCTCCGATGTCGTGCCAGAGCCCGTGCAACGTGATCTGTCCGGCCTCTACAGCTTCGGCCACGAAGGGAAAGCTCATCAGATTCTCCAATGAGATGACCACCGCCTGCTTTTCAAGTGCGCGGCGTTGCTCCGCGCTATCCTCGATATCCTTGACCCGCTCATAGCCGGGCCGCAGGATATCCATCCAACGGCCCACGAAGCTGGTGGTTTCCTCCAGTGCGGGCGCTTTACCGCTGCACATGTCCAGACAGCCCTGAACGCCCCCGCAACTGGAATGCCCCATCACGATGATATGGGCCACCTTGAGCCCGAAAACCGCGTATTCCACCGCTGCCGATGTGCCATGCTGCTGCCCGTCGGGCTTGTAGGGGGGCACGAGATTGGCAATGTTGCGATGAATGAAGAACTCGCCCTGGTCCGCACCGAAGATCGAGGTGACATGCACCCGGCTGTCGCAGCACGAAATGACCATGGCGCGCGGGTGCTGGCCGGTTTCAGCGAGGCGCCGGTACCAGGCCTGATTCTCGGCATAGGCCGTGGCTTTCCAGCCGTGGTAGCGGTGGACGAGATAGGTCGGCAAGGGGCGGGCGTTTTTCATCCTGAGCTTCCGGTACTTGGGTTGACACGGGGTGATAATGGGGATTCGACAAGAATTCGAGAAAGAAATTCGGCTGAGCGCAACCAATTGGGAACCCTGCCATGCGCAAGGTCGCTCTGGCCGTGGGGGCGAAGATTCGGGGTGAGATCGTGGAACAGATCGTTTTGCTGCGGCAGCACGAGCGCGTGTATCTGGACACCAGCCGTCTGGAAGAGCTGGTCTTGCAACTGGGGGCGGTCAACGCCGAAGACATCGTCTGCCGGGCACTGGAGGAACTTGCAGCCCGGCTCGCGCAGACCGAACGCTGCTGGCGTGCCGAGGCGTGGCTGGAAATGCGCAAATCCGCCCGCAGCCTCATCGCAATTGCCGAGCAGGTGGGGATGCAGCTTCTGGCCCGGGTGGCGCGGGATGTCATGAGGTGCATCGACGATCATGACGAGACGGCTCTGGCGGCGACGCTTTCGCGGCTTTTGCGGATCGGAGAGCTTTCGCTCAGCGAGGTTTGGGAAATGCAGGATATCACCATTTGATCCCTTGCAGGTGCTGCCCATCGGGATAGGCTGGCCGCGATTGCCACATGCGAAAGGCTGCTCCATGACCTTCGACTTCGCTCCTGCCGATGCGCTTTCCATCCCGCTGCATGTTGTCGGCTCCAATGCGCTCGAGGATTGGCTGGGCGATCAGGATGCGCGCGTTGCCGCCTGGGTGCGCACAACCGGGTTCAAGGCCGCGCTTGGCACGCATCAACTGCTCCCCGGCGAGGATGGCAGCCTTGCGATGGTTCTGGCCGGATATGGCGATGCGGCCGCGCGGGCGCGTGGGCGGTTTCACCTCGCCGCTGTGGCGCAGGCCTTGCCCGAAGGCAGCTATCATCTGGTGGGGCTTGCCCCGGAGCGGGCCGAGGAAGAGGCGCTCGGCTGGCTGCTCACCGCCTATGCCTTTGACCGCTACAAGACCCAGAAACCCGGCAAGGCGCGGCTGAAGGCGCCTGACGGTGTGGATGCGGCACGGCTTTGCGCGATTGCCGAAGGCGAGGCGCTGACCCGCGATCTGATCAACACGCCCGCCAGTGACATGGGCCCGTCGGATCTGGAGGCAGCCTGCGTGGGTCTTGCCTCGCGCTTCGGGGCGTCGGTCGATGTAATTCGCGGTGATGCGCTGCTCGATCACAACTTTCCGCTGATCCATACCGTGGGCCGGGCGGCCGCCGATGCGCCGCGGCTCATCGATCTGCACTGGGGCGAGGCCGGCCCCGCGCTCACTCTGGTGGGCAAGGGAGTGACCTTCGATACAGGCGGGCTGAACCTCAAGCCCGGCAATTCCATGGCTCTGATGAAGAAGGATATGGGCGGCGCGGCCACCGTGCTGGGGCTTGCACATATGATCATGGCGCTGGGCCTGCCCCTGCGCCTGCGGGTGCTCATCCCGGCGGTGGAAAACGCGGTCAGCGCCAATGCGTTCCGCCCCGGCGATATCCTGACCTCGCGCAAGGGGCTGACCGTGGAGATCAACAATACCGATGCCGAAGGTCGCCTCGTTCTGGCCGATGCGCTGGCCTATGGTGCCGAGGCGAACCCCGATCTGATGATCTCCATGGCCACACTCACCGGCGCGGCACGGGTGGCGCTCGGGCCTGATCTGTCCCCCTGTTTCACCGATGACGATGCGCTGGCGCAAGCCCTGCAAAGCCAAGGCGATGCCGTGGCTGACCCGCTCTGGCGGCTGCCCTTCCATGAGCCTTACGAGGCCATGATCGAGCCCGGCATCGCCGATCTGGACAACGCGCCCGGCGGCGGCTTTGCCGGGGCCATCACGGCAGCGCTCTTTCTGCGCCGGTTCGTGGGAGATGCGCGCTACGTGCATTTCGACATCTATGGCTGGAACCCGAGTGCCGCGCCGGCGCGACCCAAGGGCGGCGTGGGGATGGGCGCGCGCGCCATCCTCTCCGCCTTGCCCGAGGCGCTGCCCGACGTCGCGCCATGACCGATCGCCGCCTGCTGCGCAGCAATGGCCGTGTGGCCCACAGCACCCTTCAGGGGCGGGTCACTGCCGAGCGCTTTACCGATGGTCTGCCACACCGGGTGATCCGGCCCGTCGCGCCCTTGCGCGACACGCCCGAGGGCGGCCGCACGCGGGAATTGCTCTTCGGTGAGGCGTTCTGCGTGCTGGAAGACGCGGGTGGTATGGCTTTCGGCTATGCGCTGCGGGATGGTTATGTGGGCTATCTGGAGGCCGCACAGCTTGCCCCGGCGGACGCAGAGGCGACCCATGTGGTCAGCGCGCGCATGACGCTCGCGCTCGACAGGCCCGATTTCAAACGCGCGACAGCGCATCTGCCGCTCAGCCTCGGCGCGCAGGTGCGGGTGACCGGCTTGGAAGGGCGCTGGGCGCGGGCCGAGGGGGCGGGCTATGTCCCCGTGGCGCATCTGCGGCCGGTGGCCGAGCCGGAGGAGGATGTTGTCGCGGTGGCCGAGCGGCTTCTGGGCACGCCCTATCTCTGGGGCGGCAACAGCGCGCAGGGCATTGATTGCTCGGGGCTCGTGCAGGCGGCCTGCCTCGCCTGCGCCATTCCCTGCCCCGGCGACAGTGACCAGCAGGAGGCCGGGCTTGGCGCGCCGCTCGCCCCGGAGGCGCCGCTGCAGCGAGGTGATCTGCTTTTCTGGCGCGGACATGTCGGGTGGCTTTGCGATGCGCAGACACTCCTGCATGCCAATGCCTTTCATATGGCCGTGGCCCAAGAGCCAGTGCAGGATGCCATCAACCGAATCGCGGCGCAGGGCGACGGGCCCGTGACCGCGCGCAAGAGAGTGAAGGGACAGTTCCATGACTGACAGCTTTTTCCACCCCATTTCGGGCTTTGATCTGCCGCGCTTTGCGGGGGTGCCCACTTTCATGCGCCTGCCGTATGTTCCGCATGGTCATCCGCGGTTCAACGAGGTGCAGGTGGGCCTGATCGGTGTGCCATGGGACAGTGGCACCACCAATCGCCCCGGCCCCCGCCACGGCCCGCGCCAGCTGCGCGATGCCTCCACGATGATGCGCGCGCAACATGCGGTATCGGGCATGCGCCCTTTCGAGACCGTGCGCTGCGCCGATCTTGGCGCTGTGGGCCCTAACCCGGCGGACATCATGGATTCGCTGTAGCGGATCACCGCCTTTTATGACCGCGTGATCCAAGCGGGCATTCTGCCGCTCACCGCCGGCGGTGATCATCTGAG
>SLDH01000145.1 GCA_007125415.1 Roseovarius sp. | reverse complement strand
CGCCTGCGCGAAATGCAGTCCGAGGGTTGGGGGCGGGGTTGACATATGTTGTGTTCGTTCGGGTGCGGTTCTCTCCGAAGACAGGGCATGCGCCCGCCCGGGTGGGCGCGGAATGCGCCCGCCTTGGGGAGGGCGGGCGCATGCCCGGGCCGCAAGCGCCCCGGGCGGGCATGACTCCGGCTTGGCGCGACATATTTCTTTCGGCGCGAATTCAACGCCGTCACGGCGCGACCCAGGTGCCTTGCCAAAGGTCCTGCCTGCAGTAAACGGCGCGGCGGTGCGGCGTGTCGAGCTGCAGCAAATCCATACGGCTCAGTATGCAATGCAGAACGGCAAAGCGCGCCGGATCGCCGGGCTGCGCATAGTCATGCGCCTGTGCGATCGGCTTGCCGGGGGCCGGTTCGGTGCCGTAGGACACCCGCGCCGCGCAAGGCACCTTCTCCCATTGCGCCATGACCTGCGCACCGGTGAGGATCTCCACCTCCGCGCTCATGCGGATCTGCAGCCGCGCCTTGGGCACCCAGACATGCAGCGCCGCCACGGGCCGCGCGTGCAGGGCCGCCACCTTGGGCGTCTCACTGTCCGAATGGATCTCCAGCGTGCCCGCACTCTCTGAGGCTGCGCGCAGCACCACCATCCGCGCCTCGGGCAACCCATCGGGCGAGACGGTGGCCAGCACCGGATGGCGCGCCGGCGCGCGCCTGTCGGCCACGCCGCGCGCGAGGTGCTGCCATGCCTGCGCGAGAAGATCGCCCGGATCACTCATAACCCGTCATCTCAAGGTAGCCGCGCCCCGTGTGGCTGCCCTGCACGGTCACCGGCCCCTCCCAATACGGGATCGAGAGCCCCATCCAGGCATCATGGTTGAGCGCCTCCACCGTCACCTCCACGCCGCAATCAAGCAGGGAAAGCAGCCAGCGCGTCGGCAGGCGCCGCCCGGCTACCTCATGGGTGTTGAGCGCTTGGGCGGTGAAGGCCCCGTCGGGCATCGCCCGCGTGCTGCCATCGGGGGCGATGCAGGTGGCGGCGGTAAAGCCCGCCTCATCGCCTTCGCGCAGCTGAAAGCCCATCAGCTTCTCGCCGTTATCAAAGGAAAGCGAAAACCAGTCCCACCCTGACTGGCGCTCGGACAGGGGCTGAGACGACCATTCGCGATCAAGCCAGGCATCGCCTCGCACCGGCACCGGGCCTTCGGGCAGATGCAGCACCCCCTCGATCGCGAAGAAAGGTTGGGAATAGTAGTAACTCGCCTGACCTTCGCCCGATTTCACCGAAAAGCCACCCTCTCCCTGAAAGATCAGCGGGCCCTGTGCCTCAAGCTGCATCTCGTAGCCGAAATCGGGGCCATTGGCCGTCAACCGCATGGTGTCGAAATCCGGCCCTTCGAGCACCCATTCGTCGATCCACGCGCGGAAGGGGTCGGCCTCGACCCCCGCCTGTCCGATCCCGCCACGGGCAAAGCGCTCGGTGGCGAAATGCCGGTCCGGGGTGGTGATGGCGGCATGGGCAAACCAGATCTGCGGCGAGGCCCAGCCCTCCGCCTCGCCGGGTGCAAGTGCGGAGCGAAAGAGGGTCCATTGCAGCCCGTAAGCTGTCTCGTCCGGGCCGGTCAGATTGGCGGTGATATACCACCATTCGATCCGGTAATCGGGATGCGGGCCATGATCGGCGGGAAAGTCGAACACCGGACCGGGCTGCGGCATGGCGAACCCTTCGTCGGCGGTGGTGCCAAGGCCGGAAAAACCCTGCGCCAGTGCCATGCAGGGCCAGAGCAGGAGGACGAACAACAAGATGGCCGACTGTCGGGAGAGATGTTTCCCCCGTCCCAGAACGGAATTCGCAACCCGGTGTGCTGCGGGATCTGGCTTCTTCAACAGCCTGTCTTTGGCGTGTTGCATCTCATCGGGTTCAGCTCTGCCCGATGCCAGGGCATGCGGCTGCCCGGGTGGGCGCAGAATGCGCCCGCCTTGGGGCGGGCGGGCGCATGCCCGGGCCGCAAGCGCCCCGGGCGGGGATGAAGCCATCTCGGTCGCCTCGTGAGCGCATTGCCGTTCTGCGGCACGACGACGCGCGGCGGCCTTGGGCCTCGAGTCCGCGCGAAGGCGTTCACTCGAAGAAGCCTGATCGAAAGGTAATCTAACGCTCATTCGCAAACACCTTCAGCAGGGCAGAGGGCGGCATCCGCATCAGGCGCAGCGCGGGCCACGCCGCCGCCAGCAATGCGGCGATCAGGGCATAGCCCCCCAGCCACGCATAATCGAGCGGGAAAAGATACATGGGCAATTGCCAGCCGAAGGCCTCGACATTCACGATGGTCAGGAGCACCCAGGCCAGCGCCAGCCCCAGCGGTAGCGCGCAAAGAAAGACGATGCCCGCCAGCACCAGCGCGCGAAGAAGCTCAAGCCGGCCCAGCCTGCGGCGCGTGAGCCCCAGAGCCCAGACCGGGGCAAGCTGTGGCAGCCGCTGATCGGCAAGGGTGAGCAGGCTCATCAGAATGGCAAAGCCCGCCACACCCAGCGTCAGCACATTGAGCGCGGCGGTTACCGTAAAGGTGCGGTCGAACACCTCGAGCGACATGGCCTTCAGCGCGGCCTGATTGGTCATGGCGCTGTCGGGCAGGCCAAGCTCGGCGACGATCTGCTCTCGCAGGCTTGCCGGATCATCTGTGCGAATACCGAAGCTCGCGGCATGAGTGTCAGGGTAGAGCGCCGCAAACATCGCCTCGCTCAGAACCACCTGACCCTGCGGATTGCCGTAATCGCCTACGACGGCGGCAATCGGCAGGCGCAGATCAGGGCTGATCTGCACCTCATCGCCAACCCAGAGGCTACCGCGCCGCGCCAACTGTTCGTTGACGATCACCGCTTCGCCCGCCTCGACGCTCTCCCACGGATCGGACCGGCTGCCGAGAAAGGCCCAGCTTTCCCGATAGGTCGGCCCCACCCGCACCCCGAAGAGGCGCGCAGGCTGCCCCGCCACTTCCGAGCGGGCCGAATAGAGCGGCAGAACCTCCTTGCCCCGCGCCATGAGGAAGGCCTCGGCCGCTGCGGCCTGCCCGGCGCTTTCCACCTGAAGGTAAAGTTCGGGCGCAAGGCGCTGATCGAGAAAGGAGGTGAAGGTCAGCCGGAAGCTCGACACCATGGTCGAGACGCCGATATTGGCCGAAACCGCCAGCAACAAGGCCATGAGCGCAAGGCTGAGCCCGGGCAGTTGCTGGCGCGTATCGGCCCAGAACCACGCCCGGATGGGCGTGGTGGCGCGCGCTTCGGCCCGGCGCAGAACGCGCCCCGCGAGAAGCGGCAGGGCCAATGCGGCGCCGATGAGCAGGCAGCCCAACAGCGCAAAGCCTGCGATCAGCCCGACCCCCCGGAGTGCAAGCCCAGCCGCAGCCAGCAGAAGCGCAGCCGAAAGCAGGGCCTGCACACGCCCGCGCGCCGCACTTGCCATGCTCCAGGCGCGCGGCCTGACAGCGGCGAGCACCGGCATCCGTGCGATCTGCCAGAGACGCCCCGTAAGGGCCGCTGCCGTGCCCAGCAGGGTCAGCGCAAGGGCCGAAAGCCACCATTCGGGCCGCAAGGCCAGCGTGCCCGATATGCGCGCGCCGTAAAGCCCTTGCAGCGTGGCCGCCACATCGGGCAGCAGAAGACCGGCGATCGCATAACCCAGCACGATCCCCACACCCGCGCCCAGAAGGGCGAGCATCAGCATCTCGGCGCTGATCAGCGCGATGAGCATGCGCAAAGGCACGCCGAGCGCGCGCAGGGTGCGGATCATCCCGCGCCGCTGCTCGAAGGCAAGGCCGATGGTGCTGTGCACGATAAAAAGCCCCACGGCAAAGCTGAGCAGGCCGAAGGCGGTGAGATTGAGATGAAAGCTGTCGGTCAGTTGTGCCACATCCGCCACCTGCTGCGACGGTTGCAGGCGCAGCCCCGGCGCGATCTCGGATAGCGGCGGCTGCAGGCGCGGCTGCTCGGGCAACACGACAAGGCGGCTCAGATCATCGCGCCCCAGAAGGCGCTGCAGATCGCCCACATCGCCAATGGCCACACCGGGGGCGATATCGGGATTGATCACCACCTCTGCCCGATCGCCCAGCCGCGCGGCGCTTTCGGCATTGGCGAAAAGCCGCGGGCGCTCGCGGCCCGCAAACTCGCCGGGGGCGATCCCGCCGGCCAGCATGCTCAGCCCCGTGGGCGAGGTGACAGGGTCGATCCCCACAAGGCGCAGCCCATCCTGCGCGCTCTCGATGACGGGCGAAACAAGCCAGCCCGCCCGCCGCAGCGCGAGGAACTCTTCCAGCGCGATGGAGGCGCCCTGCCGCGGCACAAGCTGATCGAACTGCCCCTCCCCCAGCGTGGCCGCCGCCGCGTCATAGCTGGCGCGCGCCTCGGTGTTGATGGCCTGCACCCCCGACCAGAGCGCCGTGGCCAGCGCCAGACCGCCCAGATAAGCCAGAAGCTGCAGGGGCCGGCGCCGCCAGTGCGACATCAGGGCGCGAAGGCAGGCCCCGATCATGTCAGCCGCCCGCCCCGCAGGTGCAACTGCCGGTCCATCCGCGCCGCGATGGCCGGCGAATGGGTCACCAGCATGAGCGCGGCCCCGGTCTGCGCCACCAGATCCAGCATCTGCGCAAGCACCTGCCCGGCGGTGCCCTCATCGAGATTGCCCGTAGGCTCATCCGCAAGCATCAGCCGTGGCCGGGCCGCAAGGGCGCGGGCGATGGCCACGCGCTGCTGCTGCCCGCCGGAAAGCGCTTCCGGGTATTTGCCCATCTGAGCCTCGAGCCCCAGCGCACCCGCAAGGCTCTCGATATGGGCCTGATCCACCCGGCCCGCGAGGGCCGCATGAAAGGAGATGTTGGCCGCCACGGTGAGCGACGGGATAAGGTTGAACTGCTGAAACACGAGCGCGATCTCTTCGCGCCGCAGTCGGGCAAGTGCCGGGTCGTCCAGCGTGGTCAGGTCCTGCCCCGCGACCCGGACCGCCCCGGCATCCGCCGCCTCGAGCCCGCTCGCGATATGCAGAACGGTGCTCTTGCCGCTGCCCGATTCGCCCGTCAGCGCGAGGGTCTGCCCCGCCTCGAGCGCAAAGCTGACGCCTTGCAACACCGGCACCGTGCCCTCGCTGTCGCGATAGGATTTGCGCACTTCCTGAAATTCCAGCACCATCGGCCGCCTCCTGCTTTCGCTAACCTATCGCGCGGGCGCGGGTTTGACAGGGGCTAACAGGCACTGACGCAAGTGACGCCGGCTGGCATTCTTCCCCGCCCGGCCCGGGCCATGCCGCCGGGGCAGCGTTCCGCGGCATGACCTTTTCGTGCTTGCGGCTTGCAAGGCTACACAAGGGGGCGGTTTCGACACCCTGCTACTGCCCCGCGCTCAATGCCCTGATCACCGGCCAGCGCCCACCATCACCGCCTCAATGGAAATTCGTGAAATAGATGATACCGCAGACAAGGATGAAGGGCACCACATAGACCCCGAGGATCAGCCTGCGCCGGAGCGAGTTGCTGTATTCCTCAAGGCCGCGCGCGACATAGCTGTCGAGATCACCAGGCCGGCCTTCTTCCTCCCACCAGTCGCGCAGCTTTTGCCGGCGCACCCTGCGCGAATAGACGGAAATGCCGACATAGAAAATCGTGCAGACCACGAAGCCGATGATCAGCAGTCTTGCCAGCGCCAGCATCCGTCATTTCCTCCTGTCAGACCACCAGAGCCCCGGCCGGCCTCACTTGTCTTGACCACCGCCCTTCTTGCGGCTGATCCCCAGGATCAGCAGCCCGGCAAGCCCGAGGCCGATCCCGACGAGATTGACGAGCGGCGGCACGTTCAGGACGAATGACGCGATCAGGCAGATCACCGACAAGGCGATCAGGATCACTCCGATTTGCATGGCTTGTTCTCCCTATGCGTCTGGATGGTTTCTCGTGACAAGGTCTGCAGCATCCCCCGCCCGTGCGGCGCGGGCAAGCCGCAAGCCGGGCCGCCTGGTTCGACCATGAAAACTGCTCCCCGCTTGCGATGTCATGATCCCCTGATACCCTGTGCCACCGCTCAAGTCTAACGGGCTCGTGAAAAAATTCTGTCCGGCGCTGAAAAACTGCCTGCCTCCCGCCTACATGCGCCTTGAGCCGGAAACCTGGTCCGCGCCAGGCTTGCCCCACCGTCTCGCCCGGGCGACAAGCCCGGGTGGCGCCCGGCTCCGGCACAGATGGGGCTGTGCAAGGGCTGCCCGCAGGCGCTAGAAGGAGGGACCCGAGACCAACAGGTGGAGCTTCCCATGCAATCCAAGCCGCGCGCCCGCGATCTGGGCCTGCCCTTTCCCGGCGAGACGGGCCCGTGGAACGCGATAACCGATGTGGCCGGGGTCGAAGTGGGGATGACCACGCTTTACGACCCCGCTCAAGGGCTTTGCACCGGGGTCACGGCGATCCTGCCGCGCGGCGCCGCCCCCACACCCGAGCCGGTGCGCGCCGGGCAATTCACCCTCAACGGCAATGGCGAGATGACGGGCACGCACTGGATCCATGATGCCGGCTATCTCATCGGCCCGGTCTGCATCACCAATACCCACAGCGTGGGCATCGTGCATCACGCCGCGACCCGATGGATGGTGCAGACCCATGCGGACTGGTTCGCCCATCAGCATGGCTGGGCCATGCCCGTGGTGGCCGAGACTTATGACGGGGTGCTCAACGACATCAACGGCCTGCATGTGACCGAGGCGCACGCGCTTTCTGCGCTGCACGGCGCCGCCTCCGGCCCGGTGGCCGAGGGGCCGGTGGGCGGCGGCACCGGCATGATCTGCTACGAATTCAAGGGCGGCACCGGCACAGCCTCGCGCAAGCTGGACCTTGGCGGCGAGGACTACACGCTGGGTGTGCTCGTTCAGGCCAATCACGGGATCAGGCCGTGGCTTACGGTGCTGGGGCGGCGCGTCGGCGCGCAGATGACCGAAGATCGCCTGCTCGACCGGGAGACCGGCTCGATCATCGTGATCGTGGCCACCGACGCGCCGCTCTCGGCGCTGTCGCTGCGGCATGTGGCGCGGCGCGCCGGGCTTGGCGTGGGGCGTGGTGGCTCGCCGGGCGGGCAGAATTCGGGTGATATCTTTCTGGCCTTCTCAACGGCGGAATTCGGCGGGATGCCGCAATTCGCGCCGGCGCTTGTCTCGCGGGTGGAGATCAATGACGAGATTCTCGACCCGCTCTATCTGGCAACGGTCGAGGCGGTGGAAGAGGCCGTGGTCAACGCACTGGTGGCGGGCGAGGACCGACCCACCTTCAAGCCGAAGGGCCAGATCTGCCGCGCCATCGACACGCAGGCGCTGGCGGCGATGTTCGGTTAGAGCGCCTCCCGATCAGGTTGCATCACCACCGGTGGTCCTATTGCCCCTGCGCGGAGCCAAGGCCGCAGGCCGCCGCGCATCGCTGGGCCGCCCCCACGGCCCGGCGATGCGCGGTTTGGTGCAGGGTTCCTCAGGTTGATCGATAGTAACCCTCAAGCGAGGGAAACTGTCCTTCCCCCCTCTGTCTTTGCGTCAAGGGGAGGATGTGCGTCGGCAAAACTGCCCCCGGGCAGTTTTCTGATCCTCCTTAACGCGGCCCGGGCTTGTCGCCCGGGCGGGACGATGGGGCGGGCGTAGCGCGGAACAGTTTTCCGGCTCAACGCGCCTCGAAACAGGAGCAAGGCACTTTTTCAGCAACCTGCTATACCATGCTGCGTCTGATCGGGTCCAACGCGTCCTGATCACTGGCCATGCGGACGGCATGATGGGTGCCCTTACCGTCGATGCGCAGGCGGCATCGGCTTTTCGCTATGATCCGCCCGGTTCCGGCAGGTTGCGCAACCGCAGAGACCGCCCGGGGCAAAAATGCTTGTCACCCGGTCAGAATCACGCGACCCTCGGTTCATCCGGCACGCCATTCGGGCAATGTCGGAAAGAAACTTGCGACGACCAGATGCAAATTGCCCCGAGAGGAGGATGCAGACAATGCCAGTCATTCCAGTGGAGAGAGCGGTCACCGATCTTGAGAAGCGCTTGTCCAAGAACGTTTCCGAACAGAACAAGGTCTGTGATACGCTTGCCAAGCTCGAGAAGCGGATCAAGGCACTTGAGGAACGCGTAACCAAGAACACAACTGACCAGAACCGCGTCAACCAGAGGGCGCATGACGAGATCGCCAAGCTTGACCGACGGATCAAGCGCCTCGAGTAGCAGGAAAGCCCGAACAAAAAGCGCGTGGTGCTGCGAAATGGGCCTTCGTTTTCCGATCTCCTGAATCGCTTCGCCTGCAAATGACGTGCCGTGAGGCGGGTCTCTTGCATGTCCTCTTCGGGGACATGTCACAAGGCGAACTCCCCGGATTTCCTCAGCGGCCGGTCAGCCGCGCATGGCCCAGGCACGAATCTCCAGCAGCGAGTCGCGCCGCGAGGCGGCCATTTCCACGACCGACAGTCCGGGCGGGGCCAGATCGGACACCCACTCGTTCCAGATGGGCACGAATGCCGGCCAATCGGCCATGTCGGCAAGCCAGAGCTGCACCTGAACGATCTGCGCCCGGGCGCTGTTCATCTCGATCAGCAACGCGTCGATCACCGCAAGAATGTCTCGCGTCTGGCCGGCGAAATCCGCGCCCCTGTCCGGCGCCGTCAGGCAGACCGAAGCCAGATCGCCCGCGCCCGAGCCCAGAAAGATGTGCGGGCCGTCCCCGCCGATCCGCCCTGTCTTCTCGATGCTCATGCCGGCGCCCCCGGCCGGTGGGCGACCGCCACGATCTCGAGCAGCAGATCCGGGCGATAAAGCTCGCCCGCAACACAGGTGCGCGCGGGCGGGTTATCGGCATCGATCCATGCATTCCACACCGCATTGAGGCCCGAGAAATAGCGCATGTCCTTCAGCCAGATCGTCACCGTGAACAGATTGCCCTGTGTCACGCCCCCATCGGCCATCAACTCGTCGAGCCTTGCAAGCGCTTCCTGCGCCTGCGCCTTGATGTCGCCGTCTAGCGCGCGCGGCTGGATACCGGTCATGTGCACCCATGGCCCGCTCTCGCACAGAAGGGCGCGCCGCGCCCCGTCCATCTCTTCGATATGGCTTCGCTTGATCATCCGAACCGGCCCTGCCGATGCCCGCTTTCCCATCGGGTTTCCGCCCAACCGCGACGCGGCGATTCACCCTGTTCCCTTGCCTCCGGACCGTAGGCTGCGCCGGGCGTTGCGTCAACGCGCTGTCGGCGACGCTCAAGCCGCGCTGACCGCGCCGATGCCTTCGCGGATCTGGCACAGCATACGCCCCGCTGCCTGCCCGAGCGGATGATCGCGCGAGGTGATGATCACAAGCTCATGCCGGATCGCAGGTTTGAAGGGCCGCCAGATCACCCCGTCGCCGAGCGGTGCCTTGCCATTGGCCGGATCGACGATGGCAAGGCTCTCGCCCGCCGCCACAAGCTGCCGTGCGATGGCGTAGAAATAGCTCGACCCGCTATAGACCAGCCGGGCCTCCGCCTGTGACATGATGGTGATGAGTTGCCGGTCAACCACATGATCGCCCGTCACCGCGATGACGGGGCGGTCGGACAGAAGCTGCGGGGTGATCACGTCCTCCCGCGCCAACGGGTCGTCCGCGCGCAGGATGCAGACACATTCCATGTCGAAATGTTCGGCCGTCAGCCCCGCCACGGGCACCGGCGCATCGATCAGCCCGATATCCACCTGCCGCGTGCTCACCCATGAGGCCACCTGCCGCGACGAGCGGACGCGCAGTTCGATATAGGTGCCGGGCGACTCGCGCTGGAACCGCGCCACGACCTGCGGCAGGAAGTTGATCGACATGGCACCATTCGTGCCGATCACGATACTGCCCGTGCGCCCGGTGCGGATCTCGTCGGAACGCTGTTCGATCCGGGCCATGGCATTGAGCCCCTGCCGCACCTCGTCATGCAGAAGCAGCGCCTCGTTGGTCGGCGCGAAAAAGCCCCGGTCCCGGTGAAAGAGCCGATACCCCAGCTCATCCTCGAGATTGGCAAGCGCAATGCTGACCGCCGGTTGCGACAGGTTCAGCCGTCCTGCCGCGCGCGAAACGGACCCGGCTTCGATCAGCGCATCGAAAACTTCCAGATGCCGAAATTTGACCCGCATGCAAACCGCCTTCTGTCATAAGCGAATCGAATACAAGTATTCATCATATTGAGTTGATTAATTCAATGTCTTTGATAGCGTTGCCCCTTCAAGGACCGGATCAGAACGAATTGCTGGGCGGTCGGTCTTTGGAAAAGGGGAGAGGAAAGATGGCAGGGCTCGCACACGCTCAGTCCATTTGGAAAGACGGATGGTCCGACAAATCCTACTGGCTGGACGGGCTTGGCCCCGCCCCGGCCACGTCCGGTGACTTGCCCGCAGAGGCGGATGTCGTGATCATCGGCTCAGGCTATACCGGGCTCAATGCCGCCATCGAATGCGCGCGCGGGGGCAAATCCGTGCTGGTGCTCGAAGCGGAAGATCCGGGCCATGGCTGCAGCACGCGCAATGGCGGGCAGATCAGCACCTCGATCAAGCCCTCGCAGGACAAGCTCGCAGCCAAACACGGGGCCGAGCGCGCACGCGCCATCCGCGAGGAAGGCGAAACGGCCCTGAACTGGATCGAGAGCCGCATCGCGGATGAAGCGATCGACTGCGGTTTCGACCGTGTCGGGCGCTTCCACGCCGCGCACACGCCGAAAGCCTATGACGAACTTGCGCGTGACGCCGAAAAGATCAGCCGCACGGAAGGGATCGAGGCTTATGCCGTTCCGCGCGCCGAGCAACATGGCGAACTGGGAAGTGACAGCTATCACGGTGGCGTGGTCTTCCCGCGCCATGCCGCGATAGATCCGGCGCGCTATCATCGCGGGTTGCTGAAGGCGGCTCTGGATGCCGGGGCCGAGGTTATTGGGCATTGCCCGGCGCGCGATGTGAAGCGCAGGCCGACAGGCTTCGAGGTGATGACCGCGAAAGGCCGCGTGCGCGCCGGCGATGTGATCGTGGCCACCAATGGCTACACCACCTCGGCCACGCCCTGGCTGCGCCGCCGGGTCATCCCCATCGGCAGCTACATCATCGCGACCGAGCCCTTGCCGCCGGAACTGATGGACAGGCTCTCGCCGAAAGGCAGGGTCGCCAGCGATACCCGCAAGGTCGTCTATTACTATCGCCCCTCGCCCGACAGAACGCGCATCCTATTCGGGGGCCGGGTTTCGGCAAATGAGACAAACCCAACCGTGAGCGGCCCGCGTCTTTTCGAGGATATGTGCCGCATCTATCCCGAGTTGCGCGATTACAGGATAAGCCATTCCTGGATGGGCACCGTGGCCTACACATTCGACGAACTGGCCCATACCGGCACCCATGACGGCGTGCATTATGCCCTTGGCTATTGCGGATCGGGCGTGTCCATGGCCTCCTATCTGGGCATGCGCGCGGGCCAGAAGGTGCTGGGCCTGAAGGAGGGGCGCACCGCCTTTGACGATTTGCCTTTCCCCACGCGGCCGCTCTATACCGGCACGCCCTGGTTCCTGCCGCCGGTGGTGGCATGGTATCGCTGGCGCGACCGTATGCAGTATGACCGCAGTATCGCGGCTGAATAGCAGACAACCGGGTCGCAGCTTCGCCTCTGCACCCGGGTCCTGAAAAAGGCGAAAGACACTTACAGAGGAGATAGAGATGAAAAAGACACTCTCACTGACCGTCGCAGCGGGGCTCATGGCCACCACGGCGCTGGCAGAAGACAGATCGCTCACCATTGCATCATGGGGCGGCTCCTATCAGGAGGCGCAGTCCAAGGCGTTGTTCGAACCGGCCGCCGCAAATACGGGTATCAATGTCATGCAGGAGACATATGGCGGCATCGCCGATGTGCGCCTGCAGGTGAATACCGGTCAGGTCACGCTCGACATCGTCGTGAGCGGGTCAGGCTCTGCGGCACGCGCGGCGGCAGAGGGGCTGCTCGAGCCGCTCGACTATGACGTGATCGACGTGTCGGACTTCATCCCCGGTCTCTATACCGAACACTGCGTGGGCGGTGACGTGTTCTCGACCGTCTACGCCTGGAACACCGACACCTATGGCGAGGACGGCCCGCAAAGCTGGGCCGATTTCTGGGATGTGGAGAAATTCCCCGGCACCCGCTCCTATCGCGGTGCCGTGGCCGGCGCGCTCGAGCCTGCGCTGATGGCCGATGGCGTGCCCATGGAAGAGGTCTATGACGTGCTCAGCTCGGAAGAAGGGATCGAGCGCGCCCTCGACAAGATCCGCGAGTTGCGGCCGCATATCTCTGTCTTCTGGAGCTCGGGCGCGCAGCATGCGCAGCTGATGCGGGATGGCGAAGTGGACATGAGCACAGGCTGGAACGGCCGCTTCGACAATGCGCGCGCGGATGGCGGCGCGGTGATGCACAGCTTCAACCAGGCCCTGCTGGATTATGATTGCTTCGCCGTGCCAAAGGGCGCGCCGAACAAGGAACTGGCGATGGAGTTCCTCAACGAGATCTCCAAGCCCGAATACCAGGACGACCTGCCGAAATACATCACCTATGGGCCCACCAATGCGCTGGCCTATGAAACCGGCACCATCACCCCCGAGGTCGCGGCGATCCTGCCCTCCTCGCCCGAGAACGCGGCGCTGCAACTGCCCATCGATCTCGACTGGTATGGCGAATGGGAAACCATCGCCGCCGAAATGTATCAGGACATGCTGACCGAATAGTCGGGTTCGGAAACATGGTTGTGGGCGGGGAACATCGCCCACGACCGGACAAAGGCGGGGGAAATCAAGTGAGCGATGTGAAACAGGACGCGCTGCCGATCACGGTGCGCGGGGTAACCAAGACCTATGGCAAGGTCTTTGCCCTCGATGATGTCTCCCTCGATGTGCGCAGCGGCGAGTTTCTGACATTGCTCGGCCCCTCCGGCTCGGGCAAGACCACCCTGCTCATGGTGCTGGCGGGGTTCACCCGGCCCGACCGGGGCAGCCTGAAATTCGGCGAGACCGAGATGATCCGCAAGCCCCCGCATCTGCGCGATCTGGGCATGGTCTTCCAGAATTACGCGCTTTTTCCGCATATGACCGTGGCCGGAAATGTGGGCTACCCGCTCAAGCTGCGCGGGGTCAGCAAGACGGAAATGGCCAGCCGCGTGGAGCGTGCGCTGGAGACGGTGCAACTGGGCGGCTATGGCGATCGTGGCATCGAACAGCTTTCCGGCGGCCAGAAACAGCGCGTGGCGCTCGCCCGCTCCATCGTGTTCGAGCCGCGCATCCTGCTGATGGACGAGCCTTTGTCGGCGCTCGACAAGAAGCTGCGCGACCGGATGCAGATCGAACTGCGCCATCTGCATGAGAAACTGGGCATGACAACCGTCTATGTCACCCATGATCAGCGCGAGGCGCTCACCATGTCTGACCGGATCGCGGTCGTCAATCATGGCCGGATCATGCAACTGGCAACCCCTCAGGAACTCTACGAGCAGCCGGCGAACAAATTCGTCGCCGATTTCATCGGTGACAGTACCTTCCTCGAAGTGACCCGGCAGGGCGACACATATGTCGCGGCGGGCGTGCCGCTGCGGACAAACCGCAAGATCCCCGATACGCGCGATCTGCTGCTGATGCTGCGCCCCGAACGGGTGAGCCTGCTCGAAGGTGATCCCGGCGAGGCCAATGTCTTCGACGCGACGGTGAGCGAGCTTGTCTATCAGGGCGAGAGCTTTCTGCTCTATGCCCGCTTGCAGGACGGCACGGAGCTTTCCGTGCGTGGCGCCATGCGCGCGGGCACCTTCCAGACCCTGCCATCCCTGGGCGATCCGGTGAAACTGACGCTCGATCCGGCGGATACGGTTCTGATCGAGGGGGGCGAGGGCTGATGGCTGTCACCAGCATCGACACGGGCATGGCCGAAAGGAGCAACGCGCGCGGCCTGCGCAGCGATGAACGGCTGGAACGCTGGCGGCTTTTCGGCCTCTCCTCCCCGGCGCTGCTGATCGTTCTGGTCATCCTGCTGATCCCAACCGGCTGGCTCTTCTTCGTCAGCTTTATCGGTGCCGATGGCAGCTATTCGCTGGAAAACTACGAGCGCATGATCACGCGCAGATCCTATGCGCGGATTTTCCAGACCACCTTCCAGGTCAGCCTGCTGACCACCGGCCTGTGTATCCTGATCGGCTATCCGCTGGCCTATTTCATGTCCCAGCTCCCCACCAGATGGGCCAATCTCTGCCTGATCACGGTGCTCCTGCCCTTCTGGACCTCGCTTCTGGTGCGCACCTATGCATGGCTGGTGCTGCTCCAGCGTCAGGGCCTTGTCAACGAATGGGGCATGACACTCGGGCTCTGGCAGGAACCTCTCAGGCTCGTTCACAACATGAACGGCACGCTGATCGGGATGGTGCATATCATGCTGCCCTTCCTCATCCTGCCCGTCTATGGCGGGATGCGCGCGATCGACCGGGATTATCTCAAGGCCGCGGCCAATCTGGGGGCCAGCCCCGCGCGGGCCTTCTGGACGGTGTTCTTCCCGCTCAGCACGCCGGGGCTCTTCGCGGGGGCGCTGATGGTGTTCATCCTCTGCCTCGGGTTCTTCGTGACACCCGCCATTCTCGGCGGCGGCCGGGTGATCCTCGTGTCGATGCAGATCGTCTCCAATATCGAGCTTTTCGTCAACTGGGGTGCGGCGAGCGCGCTCGGCGTGGTGCTCTTGGTGCTCACGATGATGGTGCTCTGGATAGCCTCGCGCTTCGTGCGGCTCGAGCAGATGACAGGCGGGGGGGCACGCTGATGATCGGCTGGTTCGGATCCCCCGCCTCGGAGACACAGATCACCCATGGGCAGCGCCTGTGGCTCTACATCACCTCGGTCATCACGATGATCCTGCTGGTGCTGCCCACCTTCATCGTCATCCCGATGTCATTCTCGGACAGCCAGTATCTGGAGTTCCCGCCCCAGACATGGTCAACGCGCTGGTATCAGAGCTATTTCAACTCGCCCGAATGGATGCGCGCCACCTCGACATCGCTCAAGGCGGCAACCCTGACCATGCTCGTGGCCACGCCCATCGGCGTGCTGGCGGCCTACGGGCTGCACGCATCGAAGCTCCCCTATCTGCGCATCGCCTTCGTGCTTCTGATCACGCCGATGATGGTGCCGGTGGTGCTCATCGCCATCGGAGCTTTCTATGCCTATGTGAAGCTGCAGATCCTCTACACCATGACGGGGCTGGTGCTGGCGCATACCCTTCTGGCGATTCCGCTGGTGGTGATCGTGACCGGCTCCGCCCTCAAGACCTATGACATGAATCAGGAGAATGCCGCGCGCTCGCTCGGGGCACCGCGCTGGAAAGCCTTCCTCACGATCACCTTGCCGCAGATCAAGTTCGCGGTTATCGTCAGCGGCCTGTTGGCGTTTCTGACATCCTTCGATGAGGTGGTGATCGCGATGTTCATATCCGGTGGCGACAACCCGACGCTGACGCGCAACATGTTCAATGCCCTGCGTGACCAGATCGACCCGACGATCGCGTCCATCTCGACCCTGATGATCGTCCTGACCACCGCGTTGATGGCCATCGCGGTGCTCGCGGGGCGCGCCGGGCGCACGAAAGACAGCGGCTGACCCCCATGACATTCGACTATGTGATCGTTGGTGGCGGGTCCGCCGGGGCGGCTCTGGCCGCAAGGCTCAGCGCATGGGCGCGTGTCCTGCTCATTGAGGCGGGTGGCAAGGCCCGTCATCCGTGGGTCAACGTGCCCCTTGGCTACGGGAAGGTCTTTCATGACGCCCGTTTCAACTGGAAATACCAGACCGAGCCCGATCCGGTGCTGGGCCGGTCGATGTACTGGCCGCGCGGCAAGGGCCTCGGCGGGTCGTCCTCGATCAACGCCATGGTCTGGGTGCGCGGCCACCCGCAGGATTTCGACGGCTGGGGCCAGGGCTGGCAATGGCAGGATGTGGAGCCCGTCTTTCGCCGGATTGAAGACTGGCAGGGCACGCCCGATCCCGCGCGCGGCAGCGGCGGGCCGGTGAGTGTCGTGGACATGGCCCGCGCCATGCACCCGCTCAGCCGCGCCTATGTCAAGGCCGCGGGCGAGGCGGGCATTCCCGCCAATCCCGATTACAATGCCGGCGAGATGACCGGCGCGGGCTTCTATCAGATCACCACGCGCAATGGCCGCCGCGCCTCGTCCGCGCAGGCCTATCTGAAACCCCTGCGCAACCGCGAGACCCTGTGCATCCGCACCGGCGCGCAGGCCACCCGGGTGCTCTTCGACGGGCGCCGCGCCACCGGGGTGGAATACCGCCGGAACGGGCAACTCCGGCGCGCCGAGGCCCGCGCCGAGGTGATCCTCTGCGGCGGGGCCATCAACACGCCCCAACTCCTGCAGCTTTCGGGCATCGGCCCCGGCGCACACCTGCAGCAGATGGGCATCGAAACGCGGCTCGACGCGCCGCATGTGGGCCGAAATCTCATGGACCATCTGGGAGTGGACCTGATGTTCGCCGCGCGCCAGCCCAGCCTCAACCAGGTGCTGCGGCCCTTCCACGGCAAGCTGCGCGCGGCGCTGGAATATGCGCTGACCCGCACGGGGCCGCTCTCCATGAGCCTCAATCAGGGCGGGGGCTTCGTCCGGCTCGACGGGGATCACGGCCCGCCCGATCTGCAGCTTTATTTCTCGCCCCTCACCTACAAGGGCGCAATAGACGGGCGGCGCAGGCTCATGAGCCCCGATCCCTTCCCGGCCTTCCGGCTGGGCTTTTCGCCATGCAAGCCCACCAGCAGCGGCTATCTGCAGCTTCGCACCCCCGACCCGCTCACCCCGCCGGAAATGCATCCCGGCTATCTGAGCACCAATGCCGATTGCGACATGATGCTCGAGGGCATGCGCCTCATTCGCCGTATCGCCCGGACCCCGGCCTTCCGGGCCATCGCCGAGCGCGAGATGGACCCCGGCCCGGACCTGCAGGGCGATGCGGAATTGCTCGACCATATCAAGCGCGACTGCTGGACGGTGTTTCACCAATGCGGCACCGCCCGCATGGGCGCCGATCCGGCGCAAAACGTTGTCGATCATCGCCTCAGGGTTCACGGGCTGGACGGGCTGCGCGTGGCCGATGCCTCGATCTTCCCAACCATCCCCTCCGGCAACACCAATGCACCCGCCATCATGGTGGGCGAAAAGGCTGCCGACATCATCCGCGAGGACACCAGATGAAACTGCGCAAGATCGAAAGCTTCACCACCGAATTCGTGGGCTTCGTCCGCGTGACGATGGAGGATGGCAGCACCGGCTGGGGCCAGGTCTCCACCTATCATTCGGATATCACCTGCCAGGTGCTGCACCGGCAGGTCGCGCCCTGGGTGCTGGGGCAGGACAGCACCGATCTCGATGATCTTCTGGATATCGTGGCCGAGCGGGAACACAAGTTCCCCGGCTCCTATCTGCGCCGGGCGATGGGCGGGCTCGACACGGCGATCTGGGACATGCGCGGCAAGCGCGCCGGCAAGCCGGTGACCGCCCTGCTGGGCGGCAGTGCCGGACCCATCCGCGCCTATGCCTCCTCGATGAAGCGCGACATCACCCCCGCCGATGAGGCCACCCGCATGAAACGGCTGCGCGATGCGCATGGGTTCGATGCCTTCAAGGTGCGCGCCGGGGCCGAAGTGGGCCGCAACCGCGATGAATGGCCGGGCCGCACCGAAGAGATCATCCCGACCATGCGCCGCGAGATGGGCGATGCCGCCGATCTGCTCATCGACGCCAATTCCTGCTACACGCCGGAGCGCGCCATCGAAGTGGGGCACATGCTGCAGGATCATGGCTTTTGCCATTACGAGGAGCCCTGCCCCTATTGGGAACTGGAGCAGACCAGGGCGGTGGCCGACGCGCTTCAGATCGACGTGACGGGCGGCGAGCAGGATTGCGACCTGCCCACATGGCGGCGCATGATCGACATGCGCGCGGTGGACATCGTGCAACCCGACATTCTCTATCTGGGCGGCATCAGCCGCACCTTGCGGGTTTGCCGCATGGCCCATGCGGCGGGCCTGCCGATCACGCCCCATTGCGCCAACCTGTCGCTGGTCACGCTCTTCACCATGCATCTTCTGCGCGCCATTCCGGGGGCGGGCAAATATCTGGAATTCTCCATCGAGGGGGCGGATTACTACCCCTGGCAGGAGGGGCTTTTCGTGAATGACCCCTACCGGATCGGGGACGGCTGCGCGACCGTGACCGATGCGCCCGGATGGGGGGTGGAGATCAGCCCCGACTGGCTGGCGAAATCCCGGTATCAGGTGAGCGAGGCCCCCTGAACATCACGCGCCCGCCACGATGCGCCCGGACCACAAGCGCCCCGGGCGGGAATGAATCCCGTCTGACGCACCATGCGTCCAATCGCCGTGCCGCCACACCCTGAAGCCCCGCCGCGCATCGCCGGGCCGCGGTGCGGCGAGCCAACACTCATTCTGCAGCGCTTTATCTCCCCAAACCGCACGACGCCTCAGCGACGCGCCCAGCCCAGCCAAATCGCCGTGCCGGGGGGCGGCCCGGCGATGCGCGGCGGCCTTCGGCCTTGATTCCGCGCGG
>SLDH01000396.1 GCA_007125415.1 Roseovarius sp. | reverse complement strand
ATTCCTGCAAGTTTTCGTCGATTCCCGTTTTCGACAGCCTGCTGCAGAATACGCGTCACGGCCTGACACCTTCCTGCAATCCGGCTGATCACAGAAGCCGGCGTCATCAAGATTTCACTTGGAATGAGTCCAGTGCTGTTTTAAGAAAACCGAAAACCGGATTTCAGGAAAGCCGAACATATGACTGACGCTCCGAACGTCTATGATGCCGAACCCATTCCCGACGCAGCGCGTTCCGAGATCGACCGTATGTTGCGATCCGGCGATCTGTTTCGCTACACCGCCCCTGAAGATGCCCCCGTCAGCCTGCTCGAACAGGAGTTCGCGGCGCTGCTGGGCAGTCGCTACGCGCTTGGCGTATCGTCGTGTTCCGCGGCGCTCTTCTTGTCGCTCAAGGCGCTCGACCTGCCGCGGGATGCGCGCGTCTTGATCCCCGGCTTCACCTTTGCAGCGGTCCCAAGTGCGGTCGTTCATGCAGACTGTATTCCCGTGCTTTGCGAGGTGTCTGACAATTACCGGATAGATATCAAGGATTTCGAGGAAAGGCTTGAGAGCGACATTGCGGCGGTGATCATCAGCCACATGCGCGGGCATACCTCGGATATGGACGCGATCATGGCGCTGTGCGAGGCGCGCGATATTCCCGTCATCGAAGATGCCGCTCATTCGCTCGGCACCACATGGGCGGGCCGCAATATCGGCACACTCGGACGCGTGGGCTGTTTCAGCTTTCAGTCCTACAAGCTCGTCAATGCAGGTGAAGGGGGCATCCTGATCACCGATGATGCGGACCTGATTGCGCGGGCGGTCATCATGTCGGGCGCTTATGAGAACAATTGGTGCAAACATTTCAAGCAGATGAACGGCGATCTTCAGAAAGCCTTCGCGCGTTGGCAAAACGAGTTGCCACTTTACAACATGCGGATGTCGAACCTGTCGGCTGCCATCATCCGCCCGCAACTCGCCGAGATACCGCGCCGGGTGCGCGATGGTCGTCAGGGGCATGATCATGTTGCAGCGCGGCTCAACCGCAGCCCGTGGCTGGAGGTTCCCGAAGCGCTCGCCGCCGAAGAGCGCGCGCCCGACTCGATCCAGTTCAATCTGATCGGGATGTCCGAAGCGGATGCCCGGGCCTTTACCGAAGAAGCCGCCGCGCGCGGCGTCAAGGTGCAGATCTTCGGGCTGAGCACCGACAATGCCCGCGCCTTCTGGAACTGGCGCTTTCTGCCCGGCGACGCCCCCGATCTGCCGCAGACCCGCGAGATGCTGATGCGCGCCTGCGATGTGAGGCTGCCCGCGCGGCTGACCCGTGCGGAACATGACTTTATCGCCGATGCGCTGGTCTCCGCCGCAGAGGCGGTGATGGAGCCGGTGCGCGCCTACGGCACCTGAAGCGGCTGCCGCCTGACCGGCTCGGAACCCGGGCAACGCGGTGCAAATGCCGCGGCTTCGCGTGAGAGCCACCCCGTCAGACGGCACGCAGCGTTGTCTTGTCGTCCCTGGTCTTCCAGTTTCGGCTGCCGGTGCGCTTCCGGGGCGCGGGCGAATCGGAATTTGCATCAATGAAATCAAGAACAAGCGGGCGGATGTTGTTGCGCCAGCTACGCCCGGCAAAAATGCCGTAATGGCCAGCATCGGGCTCAAGATAGCTCGCCTTCTTGTCGTCCGGCAGGCCGGTCAGCAAATCCAGGGCGGCGACACATTGCCCGGGCGCCGAGATATCGTCCTTGCCCCCCTCGACCGTCTTGACAGCCACGGAAGTGATCGCCCCGATGTCGATCTTTTGCCCTTCCACGGTGAACTCGTTCCGGGCGATCTCCAGTCCCTTGAAGATCCGCTCGACCGTTGAGAGGTAGAATTCGGCGGGCATGTCCATGACCGCGAGATATTCGTCATAGAACTTGTTATGCGGATCGCGATCCGTGGCTTCGCCGCGCGCCACCCGCAGGATCTGGTCCATGAAAGCCTGACCATGCCGTTCCGCATTCATCGACATGAAGGAGGTAAGCTGCAAAAGCCCCGGATAGACCTGCCGCCCGACGCCGCGATATTTGTAGCCGACGCGCTGGATCATCGTCTCTTCAAGCTGGCCCATACTCACCCGTCGGCCGAAATCGGTCACATCCGTCGGCGTGGCATCAGGGTCGATCGGCCCGCCGATCAGAACCATGCTGCGCGGTTGCGCCTCGGGCTCTTGCTGGGCGAGATAGGCCGCCGCCGCAAGAGCCAGCGGCGCAGGCTGACACACCGCGATCACATGCAGATCCGGCCCGAGGATGCGCATGAACTCGACCAGATAGAGGGTGTAATCCTCCACATCGAATTTTCCTGCCGAAACGGGAATGTCCCGGGCATTGTGCCAATCGGTGACATACACATCGCAGTCGGGCAGAAGCGAGCGCACGGTGGACCGCAGCAGGGTCGCGTAATGGCCCGACATGGGGGCGACCAGCAGAACGCGGCGTTCCATCTCTTCGCGCCCCTGGACATCGAAGCGGATCAGGTTGCCGAAGGGGAAGTCCACCACCGTCTCGACACGGATCAGATGGTCGCGCCCATCCTCGCCGGTGATCGATTCGATCCCCCAGTCCGGCTTGGCCACCATGCGCTGGAACGACCGCTCCGTCACCTCGCCCCAGGCCGCGATCCAGTTGATTGCCGGGTTTGGCACCATGCTGAAGATTGGGTAGGATGCCATGGAAAGGGCCGTGGCGCCCATCCACTGATTGGCGTTGCGGAGGGTCTCCATCATGTCGTAGGCCATCATGTAGCGCATTTATCGTCTCCTTTGGCCCGGAGGCCTGATTCTATCCGCCGCACTGCCCCTCCAGGCGGGCGACGAAATGCTGCATGGCAGAAAGACTAGGGGGAATTGTTAAGGATGGCAACGCATGAGGACGAGGAGACCGTGGAATTCGAGAAAATGAACGAAAATCTTCAGAAGGTCGAAGAGCTTTCGCAACGCCTCATCAAGGCCATCACCTTCCGCAATCCGGCCAAGGCTGAGTTGAACGCCCCCTCGCAGGAACTGTTCGCCAAGGCTCAGGCCTCGTATTTTGCGGAGTTTCTGGAAAATCCCGGCAAACTCTACGAACAGCAGTTGCAGTTCTGGGGCCAGTCGGTCCGCAATTATCTCGAAGCCCAGCAGGCCATGTTGCAGGGCGGCCATCTCGACATCGATGAAAGCCAGCCGGACCCGTTGGAAAACGATCCGCGTTTCGCCAATCCGATGTGGAAGTCGAACCCCTATTTCCGCTGGATCAAGCATCAGTACAGCCTGAACGCACAGGCCATCGCCAAGGCGGTGGAAGAGCTCGACGACCTGCCCGACAAGGACCGGCAGCGCCTGTCGTTCTTCGCCCGTCAGATTGTCGACATGATGGCGCCCACCAATTTTCTCGGCACCAATCCCGACGCGCTGGAGCGCGCGCTCGAGACGGAGGGCGAAAGCCTGGTCAGGGGGCTGGAAAACCTCGTCTCCGACCTGGAGGCCAATCAGGGCGAGATGGTGGTGCGCCTGGCCGATGAAAGCGCGTTCGAACTGGGTGTCAACGTGGCGACCACGCCGGGCGAAGTGGTCTTTCGCAACGAGATGATGGAGCTTATCCAGTATCACCCCAGCACCGAGAAGGTCCATGCGACCCCGGTGATCATCTTTCCCCCATGGATCAACAAATTCTATATCCTTGACCTGAAGGAACAGAACAGTCTGATCAAATGGGTGGTCGATCAGGGCTATACGCTCTTCGTGGTGTCCTGGGTCAATGCCCGGCCCGAGCACGCGGATATCGGCATGGATGATTATGTCGAGAAAGGATTCCTCACCGCCATCGATCAGGTGAAGGCGATCACGAAGCAAAAGCAGGTCAATGCGGTAGGCTATTGCATCGCCGGGACGACCTTGCATCTGACCCTCGCGCTGATGGCCAGACGTGGCGACAAATCCGTGCGCTCGGCCACGTTTTTCACCGCACTGACCGATTTTTCGCAACAGGGCGAATTCGTGCCGTTTCTGCAGGATGATTTCATCGACGGCATCGAGGAGGAGGTGGCCGCTCAAGGCGTCCTGCGCTCGTTCATCATGTCACGCACCATGTCCTTTCTGCGCGCCAATGATCTGATCTACAAGCCCGCCATCAAGAGCTACATGATGGGCGAAACGCCCCCGGCCTTCGATCTGCTCTACTGGAACGGCGATGGCTCCAACCTGCCCGGCCGTATGGCGATCGAGTATCTTCGGGGGTTGTGCCAGCGCAATGAGTTCCTCGAGGGGGGCTTCGAGATCTGCGGAGAGAAACTGCATGTTTCGGATGTGAAAACCCCCCTGATGGCAGTGACATGCATCTCCGATCACATCGCGGCATGGAAGGATTGCTATCGGGGTTTCCTGCAAACCGGTGCCAGCGACAGAACCTTCATCGTCTCGGAATCGGGCCATATCGCCGGGATTGTGAACCCGCCCAGCAAGAACAAATACGGCTACTACAGCAACGCGGATCTGCCCGCGTCGGCCGATGAGTGGCTGGCCGGTGCGGATCGGCAGGATGGCTCATGGTGGCCCGCCTGGGAGGCCTGGCTCGACAAGCGCTCGGGCCGCATGGTGGATGCGCGAATCCCCGGCACTGGCGAACACCCGTCACTCGGACCTGCCCCCGGAACCTATGTTCAGGCCAAGGCGACGATCTGAGTGCCCTTTCGGGCACACCTTGCCGTTACGTGCTTTGCGATGCTTTCATGAATTTTATGCTGCAGCGCAGAAAACATCTTGAATTGCTGCGCTGCAGCATGTATATGGGGGTCAGTCGCAACACCACGGCACTTGCCGGGCACCATACAACCAAAGGACTTATGAAATGGCCAAAGCACAAGACATGAACACCATGATGAAAGACATCATGGGCGCCTTCCCCGTCGACACCAAAGCAATGGAAGACGTCTTCAAGAACCAGGCGGCCCTGAACGAGAAACTCTCGGGCGTCGCCCTGGATGCGGCCGAGAAATCGGCTGAAATTTCCAGCAAATGGACCAAGGAAACCCTGGCCAAGCTCAATGACATGAGCAAGGCCAAGTCGGACCCTGCCGATTATGCCAAGGCGATGACCGATTTCGCATCGGCCTCCGCCGAAGTGGCCGCCGAGAACATGGCAGCCTTCGCCGAAGTCGCCAAGAAGGTTCAGGCCGAGACGGTTGAGCTTCTGATGGCTGCTGGCAAGGACATGCAGGAAGAATCCGCGAAGGCGATGAAGAAGGCCTCCGAGGAAGTGACTTCTGCCGCCAAGAAAGCCGCAACGGCCAAGTAACAAGCCACGTTGCCCCGACCCCTCCCTGAAGGGCAACACTTGTAAGGGCGAGCCCATGCGGCTCGCCCTTTTCTTTTGTCCGTCTTGTGTCTAGGCTGCGGTGCAGCGTTGACCGATTGGAGGATACCTCGTGGCTGACACCGAAAAACCGCTGCTGATCAAGCGCTATGCCAGCCGCAGGCTCTACAACACCGAAACGTCTGACTATGTAACCCTCGAGGATATTTCGGAATTCATCCGCGATGGCCGGGAGGTGCAGATCATCGACCTGAAATCCGGCGACGATCTCACCCGCCAGTATCTGTTGCAGATCATCGCCGAGCATGAAAGCCGGGGTGAGAGCGTGCTGCCGCTGCATGTCCTCACCGACTTGGTGCGCAGCTATACCAGCCAGGCCCAGAGCGTGGT
>SLDH01000362.1 GCA_007125415.1 Roseovarius sp. | reverse complement strand
TAATCGCACGTCAATCGAACAGGGGTGTCATGGCCGCGGCCATGACACCCCTGTTCGATTGACGTGCGATTATCCAGACGGTCCTTCATATGCTTGTTTTTCAACAGGGCATCCACCAGGAGACGCTTAAGAACGGCGTTCTCGGCAGCCAACTCCTCAAGACGACATGGTGCCTGAAGCTCGTTGTCCATCGCATCCCGCGCTTGCAGGTTCTCCATCAGTTTTTCCACAGTGAGCTTCGAATTTTGTGTCATGTCGTCTGCCTTTCATGATGTGGTTTCTGATCGCAAACGATTAGGCGAATGGTCCGGTTTGTTGGGGACAGGTCATTGCTCGGCTGTAACAGAGACTGATCAACTTTCGGTCTCGTAAGCATCCTGGCGATTCGGTTGCGGTTCACGCGGCGGGCGACCGATCACATCTTTGAGATCATTCAGTTCGATGTAATTGTCGGCCTGGCGCCGCAAATCGTCCGAAATCATCGGTGGCTGGCTGCGGATGGTCGACACCACCGAAACGCGCACACCCTGCCGTTGCAGGCTTTCCACCAGCGGCCGGAAATCGCCATCGCCGGAAAAGAGCACGATATGATCGATCCGGGGTGCGAGCTCCATCGCGTCCACCGCCAGTTCGATATCCATATTGCCCTTCACCTTGCGGCGGCCCTGACTGTCGGTGTATTCCTTGGCCGGTTTGGTGACCATCGAGAAACCATTGTAATGCAACCAGTCCACCAGGGGCCTGATCGGAGAATACTCATCATTTTCCAGAAGCGCCGTGTAATAGAAAGCCCGCAACAATTTGCCGCGGCGCATGAACTCGGATCGCAGCAACTTGTAGTCGATGTCGAACCCCAGAGATCTTGCGGCAGCATAGAGATTTGAGCCATCGATGAACAGCGCGAGCCGTTCGTCCTTGTAGAACATCAATGTTCCCTTCCAAAATGGATTACCGTGCGTGAACGCCTGAAGTAAAAGTGTGAGTGGATCGCGTCCATCCAGTGACAGGCTTAAATTAGGGCTTTAGATGAAATGCGCAACCGCTTTCGCAAATCTGTGATTGTGCGTTGACACAGAAATGATGTGCGCAAGGGGACGGTATCATCATGAAGTCGGCGAAAATCTGCCTTGTCGCGATGGGCGCAAATCAGCCGTCTGAGGGGCGCAGCCTCGCGCAGACCCTGCGGGCCGCCCTCGCGCGGCTCGGTACATCACTCGAAACGCAGATCGCTGCGAGCCGCCTGTACAGAACCCCTTGCTTTCCGGCGGGGGCCGGGCCGGATTACCTGAATGCGGCCATCCGCTTCACACATGATGGGTCACCCGGAGAAATGCTGGACCTGTTGCACCGGATCGAGGCCGAGTTCGGCCGCGAACGGGTGCAGCGCTGGGGCAGCCGAACGCTGGATCTGGATCTCATCGCCCATGGCGATACCGTCCTGCCTGACCTCGCGACACAAACCGAATGGCGCAACCTGCCTGCCGACAGACAGATCGCCCGCGCCCCCGAGCAGCTCGTCCTGCCGCATCCGCGGGTGCAGGACCGTGCGTTCGTTCTGGTTCCGCTGGCCGATGTGGCCGCCGATTGGGTGCATCCCTGCCTTGGCCAGAGCGTGCTGGAGATGCTTTCGCGCCTGCCGGAGGCGGACTGTGCCGCGATGATCCCCCATGAAGAGGCTTGACAGCCGCGCTGTTTTTGATTTCGGGCTTGTAAATGGCAATGCCACCCTTTATTTGAAGGCCTTCTCCCACCGTATCACCCGGAGGTCCAATGGCCCGCGTTACTACTGAAGATTGTGTCGACAAGGTTCCGAATCGCTTCGAACTCGTCATGCTGGCAGCCCACCGCGCGCGGGAAATCACCGCCGGATCGCCAATTACCGTGGACCGCGACAACGACAAGAATCCAGTCGTGGCGCTGCGCGAGATCGCCGAGGAAACGCAATCCGCCGAAGAATTGCGCGAACGCCTGATCGAATCGAACCAGACCCAGATCGAGGTTGATGAACCCGAAGATGATTCGATGGCCCTGCTCATGGGCGGCGGCTCGGAAGCCGTGGACAAGCCCGCCGAGGACGATCTGTCGGAAGAAAAGCTTCTGCGCGCCCTGATGGAAGCACAGGGGCAGGGCTGAGCCCGCGCTCTCGCAGCAGCGGCACGGACGATGATCGCAGTCGAACACCTGATCGGCCTTGTCCGCAACTACAACCCCAAATCCGACGAGAAACTGCTTCGCGCGGCCTATGAATATGGCCGCGAGATGCATGAAGGGCAGTTTCGCCAGTCCGGCGAGCCCTATTTCAGTCATCCCGCCGCCGTGGCCGCGATCCTAGCGGAGCAGCGCCTCGATGACAGCACGATCATCACCGCGCTTCTGCATGACACGATAGAGGACACGCGGGCCTCCTATGCCTCGGTGGCCGAACGCTTCGGCTCCGAGATCGCCGATCTGGTGGACGGGGTCACCAAGCTGACCAATCTCCAGCTCAGCAGCACCGAGACCCAGCAGGCCGAGAATTTCCGCAAGCTCTTCATGGCGATGTCAAAGGACATGCGGGTGATTCTCGTCAAGCTGGCTGACCGGTTGCACAACATGCGCACGATCAGATCGATGCGCCCTGAAAAGCAGCTCAAGAAGGCCCGCGAGACAATGGATATCTTCGCGCCTCTGGCCGGACGCATGGGCATGCAGTGGATGCGCGAGGAACTCGAAGACCTTGCCTTTCGGGTGCTCAATCCCGAGGCGCGCCTGTCGATCATCCGCCGGTTCCTGACACTGCAGAAGGCATCGGATGACGTGATCGGGCGGATCACGTCGGACATGCGCCACGAATTGCGCAAGGCCAGGATCGAGGCCGAGGTGATCGGCCGCGCCAAGAAGCCCTATTCGATCTGGCGCAAGATGCAGGAAAAGAAGATCGGCTTCTCGCGCCTGTCGGATATCTACGGCTTTCGTATTCTAGTGCAGGAAGACGCGGAGTGTTATGCTGTGCTCGGTGCCATCCACCAGCGCTGGCGCGCGGTGCCGGGGCGCTTCAAGGACTATATCAGCCAGCCGAAATCCAACGGCTATCGTTCGATCCACACCACCGTGTCGGGGCGCGACGGGAAGCGCGTAGAGGTGCAGATCCGCACCCAGGCGATGCATGACGTGGCCGAAAGCGGCGTCGCCGCCCATTGGTCCTATCGCGATGGCGTGCGGTCGGAAAACCCGTTCGCGGTGGATCCGGCCAAATGGATCGCCGGGCTGACCGAGCAGTTCGATGCCGAGGAAGATCACACCGAGTTTCTCGAAGCGGTAAAGCTGGAGATGTATGCGGACAAGGTGTTCTGCTTCACGCCCAAGGGCGATGTGGTCAAGCTGCCGCGCGGGGCCACGCCGATCGATTTCGCCTATGCAATTCACACCCGGATCGGCCATGCCTGCGTCGGCGCCAAGGTGGATGGCATGCGCGTGCCGCTCTGGACGCGGATCAAGAACGGCCAGTCGGTAGAGGTGATCATCGCCGATGGTCAGACGCCGCAAGGCACCTGGCTTGATATCGCGATCACCGGCAAGGCCCGTTCGGCCATCCGCCGCGCCCTGCGCGAGCAGGATCGCGACCGCTTCATCCGGCTGGGCCGGGAATTGGCGCGTGCCGCTTTCGAGCATATCGGCAAGAAGGCTACCGACAAGGCGCTGGAGACCGCCGCGCGGCATCTGCGCCTCGCGGATGTCGATGAATTGCTGGCCCGGCTGGGCAGCGCGGAGTTGAGCGCGCGCAGCGTGACAGGCGCGGTCTATCCCGATCTTGTTGCCGATGAGGGGGACGAGATCGGGATGGATACCGCCGTTATCGGGCTCTCTGCCGATCAGAGTTTCGAACGCGCGCGCTGCTGCCAGCCTCTGCCCGGAGAGCGTATCGTGGGGATCACCTATCGCGGCCGGGGCGTGGTGGTCCATGCCATTGACTGTCACCGGCTGGCCGAATTTGAGGATCAGCCGCGGCGCTGGATGGATCTGCGTTGGCAGGAAGGCAAGCACGCGGCGGCCTATGATGTGACACTCGACGTCACCATCGGCAATGACGCGGGCGTGCTGGGGCGCATTTGCACCTTGATCGGCGAGCAGAAGGCCAATATCTCGGACCTGACATTCGTGGATCGGAAGCCGGATTTCTTCCGTTTGCTGGTTGATATCGAGTTGCGGGATGCCGAGCACTTGCACAGTGTTATATCAGCGCTGGAGGCTGAAAGCGATGTTGCCTCCATCGCGCGCCACCGTGATCCTGAACGGGCCGGAGCCGCGGATCAGATCGAGATGTAGGAGACTGCGGTCTTGGTGTTCAAACGACGCGACAAGCGGACCTGGTACAGCGCCGCCGGGGCCTTCTTTTGGCCCAGGGGCGGCTGGACACGCGCATTCCGCTACGTCAAGCACCGGCTGAACCGCCTGCCCGACCCGCCGGATCGCATCGCCCGGGGCATCTTCGCAGGCGTCTGCGTGAGCTTCACGCCGCTTTTCGGGCTGCATTTCTTCGTTGCGGTGCTCATCGCAAAGGTGATGCGGGGCAACATCATGGCCGCCCTTCTGTCCACCTTCTTCGGAAACCCGATCACCTTCGTGCCGATCGCCACCCTGTCTCTCAATACAGGCTATTATCTTCTTGGCATGAAGTCGCTCGACGATGAGATGCACCGTTCGCTCGGCGGAAAATTCGCCGATGCATGGCGGGATCTGTGGCACAATTTTCTGGCGATGTTCACCTCCGAGCGGTCTGACTGGAGCCATCTCGCGCGTTTTTACGATGAGGTGTTTCTACCCTATCTTCTGGGGGGCATTATCCATGGCGTGATTTTTGGCGTTGCGGCCTATTACATCTCCCTGCCGGTGATCAGGGCCTATCAGAACCGGCGCAAAGGCCTGCTGAAGAGCAAATTGGCGGCGCTCAAACTGAAGGGAAAGGCCAAGGGCGAGACGGAGTAGCGCCTCGAGGAGCGCATGTTGCTCCCGTGGGCTCCGCGTGGCGGCACCGGTTCCGCGCGTCCCGCCTGTCAGCCTTGACCCCGGGCGGAGCGCGTGAATACATCATACCTGTTGCCGGGTCTGGTTTCGCTATCCTGCGGGCCGGTTCGGCCCTGAAAAGGAGCTCATCATGACTGCGCCTCTCCGCCTCGGTGTGAATATCGATCATGTCGCCACTGTGCGCAATGCGCGCGGTGGGGATTATCCCGATCCGCTGCGCGCTGCGAAGATCGCCGAAGAGGCCGGGGCGGACGGCATCACCGCCCATCTGCGCGAAGACCGCCGCCATATCTCGGACACGGATATCGAAGGTCTGATGGAGGTGCTTCGCGTGCCGCTCAATTTCGAGATGGCTGCGACATCCGAAATGCAGCAGATCGCTCTGCGCCATAAGCCACATGCGGTTTGTATCGTGCCCGAAAAGCGCGAGGAACGCACTACCGAAGGCGGCCTCGAGGTGGCGCGCGAGGAAAACCGCCTCGCGCATTTCATAGCACCCCTGCGGGAAGCGGGATGCCGCGTGTCTATCTTCATCGCCGCCGACAAGCGCCAGATCGAGGCCGCCCACCGGATCGGCGCGGAGGTGATCGAGTTGCATACCGGAGCCTATTGCGAAGCCCATGCCGAGGGAGACCTCACCACGCGCGATACCGAATATGCCGCCCTGCGCGACATGTCGGCCTTTGCGCATTCGCTGGTGCTTGAGGT
>SLDH01000136.1 GCA_007125415.1 Roseovarius sp. | reverse complement strand
GGAAAACGAAAACCGTCTATGGCGATGTGCAGGGCGCGAGCCTGCTCGACTGGCCCATCGATCCACGCGAGATGGATGACTACTACACCAAGGCCGAAAACAAGCTCGGCGTGACCAATACAGGCGACCGTGGCGCGTTACCGGGCAACAACAACTATCTGGTGTTCGAGAAGGGGGCCAAGGCGCTGGGCTACGAGCAGGTCCATACCGGCAACATGGCGATCAACCCCACCGATTATGACGGGCGGCTCGCCTGTCAGCAGACGGGTTTCTGCTTTCAGGGCTGCAAATGGGGGTCGAAATGGTCAGCGGCCTACACGGACATTCCGCAAGGCGAGGCGACCGGCAATCTGGAAGTGCGTGAACGGGCCCATGTGGCGCGCATCCTGCATGATGACAGCGGCAAGGTCACCGGCGTCGAGTATTTCGATGCGGATGGCAATCTGCAGATGCAGAAGGCGCGCATCGTCTGTGTGGCAGGCAACTCCTTCGAGAGCCCGCGCCTGCTGCTCAATTCGGCGTCGTCCATGTTCCCCGATGGTCTGGCGAACTCTTCCGGGCAGGTGGGCCGCAACTACATGCGCCACATGACAGGCTCGGTCTATGCGACATTCGAGCAGCCCGTGCGCATGTGGCGCGGGACCACCATGGCCGGCATCATCCAGGACGAATCGCGCCATGACCCGAGCCGTGGCTTCGTCGGCGGTTATGAACTGGAAACGCTGGCGCTGGGAATTCCGTTCATGGCAGCTTTCCTCGATCCGGGTGCCTGGGGGCGCGAGTTCACCTCGGCGCTCGATTCCTATGAGAACATGGCAGGCATGTGGATCGTCGGCGAGGACATGCCGCAGGAGACCAATCGCGTCACCCTGAACCATGACGTGAAAGACCAGTTCGGCCTGCCGGTGGTGAATGTGCATTTCGATGATCATCCCAATGACATCGCCATGCGCAACCACGCCTACAAGCAGGGCGCGGCGGTCTATGAGGCGGTGGGGGCCACGCGCACCTTCCCCACGCCGCCCTATCCCAGCACGCATAACCTCGGCACCAACCGGATGGCGGAGAACCCGCGTGACGGGGTGGTGAACAAGTGGGGCCAGACCCATGATGTGAGCAATCTCTTCATCTCGGATGGCTCGCAGTTCACGACCGGCGCGGCGGAAAACCCGACGCTGACCATCGTGGCGCTTGCCATTCGCCAGGCGGATCACATCGCCGGTGAGATGTCACGCGGCGCACTCTGACAAAGGCTTCCGCGCCGGGGTCATGCTCCGGCGCGGGTCGCACACGCGGCAGAAATCGCGACCCTCGGATAGGCTGTAAGACCGGAGCGAAACGGCTCGGCGGACGGTGGAGCGACGACCCTACTCTAACCAGAGTGCTCCCCGATCAGGATGGACCACCCCCGCCGGTCCATTGCCCCTGCGGGGCTTGGTGCGGGTTGCCTCAGGGTGATCGAGAGGGGCTCTATCAGCCTGCTGAAAAAGTCCTGCGCATGTCTGTATTGACACAGAGGGCGGCAAACTGTTCCGCGCCGCGCTTGCCCCACGGTTCGCACGGGCGACCAGCCCGGGCGGCGCCCGACCCTCCCCCGGGGAGGGCGCATGGCAACCCTTCAAAAAGGCACAACCGATAGAGTGTCTTGGCGACCATAAGGCACTGCAGCCACAGCGTGGGGAAGCGCCCACCCAGGGTCGGGCGCCTCCCTGCTCTTGCCGTAGAAACAAGTGGGAGGAACAGTTTCCCTGCAAGGTTCAAGTCGATTCCGTTTTTCAGCAGACTGCTAATCCGCACAAAGCCGGTCCGCTTGCCTCAGCGCGTCAGCACCACATCGCGGCGGACATCCAACCCCTGCTCTGCAGCGTCGATCAGGTAACAGGCCACATCGGCCCGTGAGATCAATCCGTTACGCCACTCAGCAGGCTCCCGCAACGCCCGGTAGTTGCCGCTGCGGGCGGAATTAGACAGGATCACCGGCCGAACGATGGTCCAGTCGAGATCGCTTTGCATGATCATCAGTTCCTGCCTGTCCTTGTCGGCATAGGGGCGGCCCAGCAGCGCCCAATGCCCCAGTCGCTCCAGCTTGCTCATGGCGGATTTGCTGCGCCCCGCGCCGAAGCCGGTCACCACCAGCAGACGGCGGACTCCGGCGCGCGCCATCGCCTCCAGCAGGATCTGCGTGGTCTGGGAAAACAGCGTGACTTCGCGCCAGAGGATGGCGGCGTCATGCTTGACCCCGAGCGCGTAGATCACCGCGTCAGCCCCCTCCACCGCACGCGCGACATCCTGCGGCACCAGCGCATCGCCCGCGCATCGCTCCAGACCGGAGCGTTCGTCGAGCGCATTCGCGCCGCGCGCGAAGGCCCGCACGCTGTGGCCCCGTGTCAGCGCCTCATCGAGGGCGCAGCGCCCAATGCCCGAGGTCGCGCCGAAAATCGTGATCTGCATCATGCCCTCCGTCATCCCGTCTCTCAGGTATCAGGTAGCTGCGCATCGGTGCAGGACCAGCCTGCGCCTACCGACATGCCGCCAGAACGGCGCGCAGGATCACGCTTTCCTCATCGGTAGGGATCATCGCAGCGGTCACGACGCTCTCGGGGCGCGTCAGCATGGTTTTCTGCGCGGCGTTGGCGGCCAGATCAGGCACAAGGCCCAGCCAGCCGAGCCCGGCCATTACCTGCGCGCGTATCTCGGGCGAACGCTCACCGATCCCGGCGGTGAAGACCAGCGCATCGAGCCCGCCCAGTGTGGCTGTCAATGCCCCGATCTGGCGCTGGATCATCTGCACGAAAAGCGCGACCGCTTCGGCGGCCCCGGGCGCGTCGCTCGCCAGCAGGTCGCGCATGTCGGCGCTGATGCCCGACACGCCCAGCAGCCCGCTTTCCTTGCCCAGGAGCCGCTCGAGTGCTGCGGCATCCATTCGTTCCGTGCGCATCAGATGCAAGAGCACGCCGGGGTCGATCTGCCCGCAGCGCGTGCCCATCATCAGCCCGTCAAGCGCGGTGAACCCCATGGTGGTGTCCACGCTGCGGCCCGCGCGCATGGCACAAAGGCTGGCACCGCTGCCCAGATGCGCCACGATCACCCGCCCCCCGGCCGCATCCTTGCCCAGCACGTCCGCAAGCCGCCCGGCGATATGCTCATAGGAGAGGCCGTGAAAGCCGTAGCGCAGGATACCCTCATCCGAGAGGGCGCGCGGCAGCGCATATAGCTGGGCCTCACGCGGCCGGTTGCGATGAAAGGCGGTGTCGAAACAGGCGATCTGCGCCGCGCCGGGCCAGCGCGCGGCGACAGCGCGGATCCCCGCCAGATTGTAGGGCTGATGCCCCGGCGCCAGCGGGCAGAGGGCTTCGAGCGCGGCCATGACCTCATCCGTCACCCGCTCCGGCGCGCCATAGGTCTGCCCGCCATGCACCACGCGGTGCCCGGCGGCGAGCACCTCGAGCGGCGACAGCTTGTCGGCAAGCTGCGCGAGCAACCACTCGGTCAGCGTGGCGATATCCGCGTCCGGCTGATCGGGATGCAGGGTGTGTGCGTCCGTGCCGTGATGCAGCGTGAGCACCGGCGCGCGCCCGGCGCCCTCGATGGCGACATGGGCAAGCCTTGCTTGCGTTGTCGCGTCATGCAGCGCGAATTTCACGCTCGAGGAACCGGCGTTCAGGATGAGCAGGGCCTGTGTCATCCCGCGGGCTTTAGAGGCTGTGCCGCCGCCAGCAGCCGTGCCAGCGCGGCGGAGGCCAGCCTTGCTGCGGCGCTGTCGGCCCGGCTTGTCAGCATGATCGGCACCCGTGCCCCCAGCGCCACACCCGCCGCTTCGGCCTTGGCCAGATGGATCAGTTGCTTGGCGATCATGTTGCCGCTTTCGAGATTGGGCGCGACGAGAATATCCGCGCGCCCCGCCACCTCCGACTCGATCCCCTTGGCGGCGACAGCTTCGGGCGAGATGGCGTTGTCAAAGGCCAGCGGCCCATCCACCAGCCCGCCGGTGATCTGGCCCCGGTCATGCATCTTGCAGATCGAGGCGGCCAGCAGGGTGGAGGGCAGCTTCGAGGTAACGGTTTCCACTGCCGAGAGGATGGCCGCGCGCGGGGTCTCGATGCCGAGCGCGATGGCCAGATCGAGGGCGTTCTGCACGATATCGGCCAGCGTGGGCAGATCGGGTGCAATGTTGATGGCCGCATCGGTGATGAAGAGCAGCCGGTCATGATCGGGCACATCAAGCGCGAAGACATGGCTGAGCCGGCGCTCGGTGCGCAGGCCCTGCGCGCGGTCGAGCACCGCGTCGAGCAACTCATCAGTGTGCAGCTTGCCCTTCATCAGCGCCTCGGCGCGGCCTTCGCGGACAAGGGCCACAGCCGCCTCGGCGGCGGCGTGGCTATGGGGCGCGTCGATGATCTGTGCCGCGTCGAGCGTGACACCGGCATCCTGCGCTGTCGCCTCGATCTTGTCGCGCGGCCCCACCCAGAGCGGCGTGATCAGCCCGGCCGCCTCGGCCTGGAGCGCGCCGGTCAGGCTGAGTGCATCGCAGGGGTGCACCACCGCCGTTGGCATGGGGTCCAACGCGGCGGCCTTCTCCGCCAGGGTGGCGAACCGCGCTCCGGGCTTGTGCAGGCGCACCGTGGGCAGTGCGGTGACCGGCCGGCTGATCTTTTCGCGAGGCGCCAGCACCTCGGCGCGGCCTTCGATCACCACGGCACCATGCTGATTGGTGCAGGAACAGTCCAGGATGACGCGCCCGCTCTCGCGGTCGATCTCGCTGACGGTGACTCGGGTGGTGATACTGTCGCCGATGGCGACCGGGCGTTTGAAATGCAGCGACTGATCGGTGTAGATCGTGCCGGGCCCCGGTAGCCGGGTGCCCAGCACCGCCGAGATCAGCGCACCGCCCCACATGCCATGCGCCACGACGTGGTGAAACCGCGTCTTGTCGGCATAGGCGGCATCGAGATGCGCGGGGTTCACATCCCCCGACATGACCGCGAATAGCTCGATATCCTCCTGCCCCAGCACGCGCACCAACTCGGCGCTATCGCCGATGGCAAGCTCATCCAGGGTCCGGTTTTCGACCGTCTCGGGATATGTGTTGGTGGACGTGTCACTGGACGGGGGCATGGGTAACTCCTTGGCTCGCGCGCTTGTCCCCGGCGCGTGGGACGACCCTAGCAGGGTGGAGCCCGACATCAAGGACGAGGGCAACCCGGTTCGCCATCCTGTCAGGTCTGGTACACATAGGTTCCGGGTGCATCGCAGAGGGGCTCAAGGCCCGCCGAAGGTTGCCCCATCGGCGGCAGCGCCGCAACGGAGCGCGAGTGCGCCTTGAGCCATGCAGACCAGCCCTGCCACCACGAGCCGTCTTGTGGGGGAACGGTGGCCAGCCAGGCATCAGGGTCTTCATAGCGCTCCACATGGGGGTGAGTGGCCATGCGGTAATGGCGATGCTTGTGTCCCGGCTCGGATACGATGCCGGCATTATGCCCGCCGCTTGTCAGCACGAAGGTTACATCCGCGTCCGTCAGATGATGAATCTTGTAGACGGATTTCCAGGGCGCGACATGATCCTTCTCGGTGCCGACGGCAAAGATGGGCAGATCAAGATCGATCAGCGAAACGGTCATCCCGTCCACTTTGTACTTGCCATGTGAAAGCCGGTTTTCGAGGAACAATCCGCGCAGATAATCCGAATGCATCCGGTAGGGCATGCGGGTCGTGTC
>SLDH01000286.1 GCA_007125415.1 Roseovarius sp. | reverse complement strand
GGCCATGAAACGGCGATGGGAGGCCAGCCGCCGCGCGGCGGGCAAGCCCACCGACAAACCCAATCTCGTGACCGGGCCCGTTCAGGTGTGCTGGCACAAGTTCACCCGCTACTGGGATGTGGAACACCGCGAAATCCCGATGGAGCCGGGGCGCCTGCTGATGACACCGGACGAGGTTCTGAAATACTGCGATGAAAACACGATCGGCGTGGTACCGACCCTCGGCGTGACCTTTACCGGCGAGTATGAGCCCGTGAAGGCCGTCAGCGATGCGCTTGACCGGCTTGAGCGTGACACTGGGCTCGACATCCCGATCCATGTGGACGGGGCCAGTGGCGGATTTCTGGCTCCATTCTGCGCGCCGGATCTGGCATGGGATTTCCGCTTGCCGCGCGTGCGCTCCATCAATGCCTCGGGGCACAAGTTCGGCCTCGCGCCGCTCGGGGTCGGCTGGGTGCTCTGGCGTCAGGAAAGCGATCTGCCGGAAAACATGATCTTCTGGGTCAATTATCTGGGTGGAAACATGAAGGACATCGCGCTCAATTTCTCTCGCCCGGGCGGTCAGATCGTGTGTCAGTATTACAATTTCGTGCGTCTGGGGCACGAAGGTTACCAGAAGGTGCACGGCGCCTGCTATGACAGCGCAGCTTACCTCGCCGCCGAGATCTCCGCCATGGGGCCGTTCGAGATCGTCTTCGATGGCGATCGCAGCCGCGGCATCCCGGCGGTCTCGTGGAAGCTCAAGGACGACACCGACCCGGGCTTCACCCTGTTCGATCTGGCGGATCGCTTGCGGGTGCGTGGCTGGCAGGTGCCGGCCTACACCCTGCCCGCGAATTGCGAGGATCAGGCCATTCAGCGCATTCTCGTGCGCAACGGCGTCAGCCGCGATCTCTGCGCCCTGCTGATCGACGACATGAAGGCGGCCTTGTCGCATATTGCGGCCCACCCCGCTCAGGTTCCTCTCGCAGAAGAGGATGCGTCGGGTTTCCATCACTGACGCGGCACCCGCTCATGACCCGTTCGCGCGACGCCGAAAACGAGGCAGGGACGATCTGCAAGGGGCCGCCGGGATTCGTGACCTTCCGCAGCGTCATGGCGCATGGCAGAAGAAGTGTCTGGCGTGCCCGGCAGCACCGCAAGGGATTGCTTCGCGATCCGCATGAGGCGGCGACGCGGCTCTGGCACAGCCAGACCTATAATCGCTGCATGGCCGCATTCTTCGCAGTAGGCTCCGCTCTCTTCATGCTCGGCGCGACATTGTCGCTGATCCCGACATCTTTCAGCGCAACGCAGATCGCGATCGTCTTCTTCGCCGGGTCGATCCCCTTCACGATCGGCGGGTTCCTGCAAAACCTGCAGGCCGCCAACACGGGCGATTTCCCGACCTCCGCCCCCGCTGCTGCACCACGCATGCATCTGATCGGCTGGCGGCCGCACAACCTGGGATGGCTCAGCACCTTCGCACAATTCTGCGGGACCATCGCCTTCAATTTCAACACTTTCGATGCGATAGATGCGAGCAGTGCCTGGTATGTGCAGGATATCACGGTGTGGGTTCCGGGCATGATCGGCTCGGTGCTGTTTCTTGTCTCGGCCTATCTGGCCTTCATGGAAACCAGCCACGGTTTCTGGTCATGGAAGCCGGCGGCGCTCGACTGGTGGATCGTGACCGTCAACCTGTTGGGTTGCATCTTCTTCATGACGGCGGCGCTCACATCCTTCGTGCCCGCAACGCAGGTGCCGCATTGGCTCGACGATGTCGTCAATATTCACCTCTGGCTCGGTGCCTGCTGCTTTTTCATCGCGGCGTTGCTGACCATCCGGGAGAGCCGGCAGATCGAAACGCTCGATCCCCTCCCTGCCTGATCTTCCCCTGATCCTCCCGGTCTTGCCCACCGGATCGTCCGCGCCGAGGCGGCATCCGGGAGCAAGTTTCGGGGTAGAGAACGCGCAAGATCGCGCCGCGATGCGCCAATGAAAGGGTCCGAGGTGGCCGGTTCTACCAGGGCAATCTTCACCGTGTCTTTCGTTTCGATCCGGATCGTGACGAATTCATTACACCGCCCGAAGCTGAGTAATGCACTTGTGTAGTGCTGAGCTGTCAATGCAGCCCCTCCTCAGGTCTTGCCGCGTGCAAGGGAGCCGACATTCGCACATCGCGAGCAAGGAGAACGGCATGGGCATCAAAGCGCCGTTTACAACGGCTGCGTGGCGTATGGCCTCGTCAATCATCGGGACAGTGGTCCGGCTTCGAGATGGGCGAGGGTGACTGCGGCTTCCTTGCTCAGGTGGCCGGGCGGCTCTGAAAGATCAGGGCTACCGCGCTGATCGACAGGCCTGCGGCCGCCATCGCGCAGAAAAGCGCGATCCGGTAGTCATGCGATATGTCATAAAGGTATCCTGCCAGCCATGGCCCCGTCAGGCCGGCTGCTCCCCAGGCGGTGAAGACAAGGCCGTAGATACGTGCACTGTCCCGCATGCCGTAGAGCTTTGCGATGGCAGCGGGATAGGCGGCGATCGTGCCGCCATAGGCGAACCCCACCATGCCGAGAAATACGACCGCAAGGCCTGCCGCGAGGCCGCTGCCCAGGCCCATCAGCGCCAGCAACGTGATCACCACCATGCCCGAGAGCAGACGGCCCAATGGCACCTTGTCGGCCAGCTGTCCACCAATCAGGCTACCGAGAAGGTTGCAGACCGAGATAACCACAGGCGCGATCCAGACGGGGAATCCCGGGCGCAGGCTTGCAAGGATGCCCGCCGCATGCCCCAGAACCATCAGCCCGGCCATGACTCCGCCGAAATATCCCAACCACAGCAGCGGCACCCGCGACAGGAGTTCGGGTAGTGCACGGGCATCCACCACAGGCGGCGCAAACCGGACAGATGCCCCGCGCAGCAGGGCCGCACTGACCAACCCCACGGCCAGCAGACCCAGTCCAAGCCCATACATCGCGCGGGCAAAGCCGCTGACCTCGACAGCACGAGTGAAAAGCCCGGGTGCCACGACGGATCCCAGCGCATAGGCGGCTGTCACGATACCCATGGCCAGCCCTTCGCGGCCCGGGTTTTCCTGAGCCGCGATCTGCAGACCAAAACCATAGCCCAGCCCGTTGGCCGCGCCGAAGATGAGACTGTAGCCCAGCCAAAGAAACGGAAGCGATGGTGCCATCGCGGCCAACGAGACCCCAGAAGCGCCAAGCCCGGCAGCGATCAGAACAAGGCGCGCAGCAGAGCAGCGGCCGTAGAAACGCGGCCCGAAGAGGACAGAACAGGTCAGCGCCACAAGCGCCAATGAGTAGGTGAGCGATATGGCGGCCCGGCTTGCACCGAAATGGGCTTCAAGTGGTTCGAGGAAAACCGAGAAGGCATGAACGGAGCCAAGGACGGCAGCAAGGGATGCGGCCGCCAGAAGAACGCGCGGGCCCTGACCCGATATCTGAGGCATGGCTTCCCTCTTGCAGGCCCCTTCGGTCCAAGCCTAGAGAATCCCCGGCAAATGCCAAGCGTGTTTCGAGGGCCACAGCCGGGTGCCGGTCACGGCTCTATCCGGATCCGCCCCAGCACCTCTATGCCATCGGGCGCCATCCGGATCACGAGGGTTTCGCCGGAGCCCACCCCTTGCCCGGTCAGCGCCCTGATGTTGACAAAATGCGTGACCAGCATCAGCCGCTTGTCCTGCTGTCGCAGAAACGCTCGCAACTCGCGCGTCTGCGCATCGCGGGTCGATCTGTCCCTGAAGAAGGAATTCAGCACTGGCGCCTCTTCTACCGCGCCGAGGCCGAGAAGTTCTGCCGTCTCCAGCCCGCGGCACCATTGGCTGGACAGAACCGCATCGAATGTCAGACCGCGTTCGCGCAACGCCTCTCCGAGACGCCGGGCCTGCGCCCGTCCACGGGCATCCAGATTGCGCTGGGTGTCGCAGTCATCCAGGGTGAAATTTGCCGGATCGCCGGTTCCCGGGGCGAGCGCGTGGCGCATGATCGCCACCGCTCCGGGTTCGCGCAGGGCGTCCCAATCATTGGCGTAGGCGGGCCAGCCGAGCAGGCATAGGACAAGTGCAATCAGACGCATGGGAGAGGAAGTTAGGTCATGCGCGCTCCCGGTCCAGAGCACAGAAGACCGTCAACCCGACGCATGCTCCTGCAGCACCGCCAGCGGGACGATTTCGAGCGCGCGCTGATGCGTGGCGTCGAGCCGCACCTTTGGCGCACAGCCCTCATCATGCGCCTGAAGAAAGCGTGAGGCGCAAAGGCACCACCGATCACCGGGGGCCAGGCCCTTGAAGCCGAACTCGGGGCGTGGTGTGGAAAGATCGTTCCCGACATATTTCGAGAAGGCCAGAAACTCGGCGGTCATCAGGGCGCATACGGTATGGCTGCCGTGATCCTGTGCACAGGTGTTGCAATGCCCGTCCCGGAAAAAGCCGGTCAGCGGATCGCTGGAGCACAGCACCAGGTCGCCGCCGAGTACATTTCTTGAGTCGTCTTTTTCCACCATTTCAAACTCCTTTGCAGTGATGTGACCACACTATCCCACGATCTCTGTGATTGCGCGGAACATCTCGACATTGCCGCGATGCACCCCCGGTTCTCTGAAGGCTCTGTCAGCGGCGGTGGTGACGATCACCACGTCGCGATTGCGATCAATGTAGATGTATTGCCCGTAGATGCCCCGCGCCATCACGACGCCTTCGGGCGCGCCCGATGGGATCCACCACTGATAGCCGTAACTGTCCTGGCCGGGAGCGGTGGGCGCAGTGCCGATGGTCGAGGCCGCGATCCACTCGGCCGGGACAATCTGCCGGCCGCCGTAGCGTCCATCCCGGGCGATCATCAGGCCGAAGCGGGCCTGATCACGCGTGGTCACATTGAGACCGCCCAGCGCGAAGGCGACACCCTGCCCATCGGTCAGGTAATAGGGCCCGACCTCGAACCCGAGCGGCTGGATGATCTTCTCGGACATGAGCGACGGTAGGTCACGGCCCGCGGCTGCGCGGATGACCATCGCCAGAACATGCGTGTCGATGGAGACATAGGCCCAACTCTCGCCGGGCCGGGCGAATGTTTCGCTGAGAGCGACGGCAAAGCCATCCATGGACCCGCCCAGCGCCAGCACCCGCCCCATGCGGTTGATGTCCGAATGATAGTCGAGGTAATCCTCGTTGAAGGTGACACCACTGCTCATCTGCGCGACCTGTCGGATGCTGACGCCGTCATAGGCCCCACCCGCGAGGGCCGGAACGTAACGCGTCACCGGATCATCGAGCGATGTGATATGCCCCTCCGCCAGTACCACGCCCAAAAGCGCCGACAGATAACTCTTGGCGATGGACCATCCGATCCGGCGGTCTTCGGGTGCGGTGTCCAGATGATAGCTCTCATGGACGATCTCGCCATGCCTCAGCACCAGAAGCGAGGTGACAGCGCGCTGTGCGATCCAGGCTTCGATTTGCGCAGGCAGAGCGACATACGGCCCCTGGGGGAGGTCTGACACGGGGCCGTTTCCCCGTGGCAGCTCGGCGGTCAGAAAGGCGCGCTCCATGTTGGAGAAGTTCGCGACAATCCTGTCAGCGTGAAAGAGGCTGTTGACGGCCCAGAGCCGGTTCAACTCCTCGCGCTTCCAGAACCCGACGCCTATGGCGAGCACGAGAAGAAACAGGACGAGCCTGAAGCCCCATCTCATGAGGATGCGCATCAACCGACCTTCTTCGGCACCTGCCGCAGCCTGCTGATCATCTGAATT
>SLDH01000129.1 GCA_007125415.1 Roseovarius sp. | reverse complement strand
TACGTCCGAAAGGTGCAGGTGCTTTTGCATGAAACGGGCCAGACGGACGATGTGGAGATCGTCAATGTGGCCATGACGCCGACAAAAGCGAATTCCGAGGCAGTGGCGGCCAACCCTGCCGGCAAGATCCCCGTGCTTGTGCGCGAGAACGGCCCCGCGCTTTATGACAGCCGGGTGATCACGCGGTTTTTCGACGACCGCGCGGGCGCGGGGCTCTACCCGGCGGCGCATCTGTGGGAGACACTCACTTTGGAGGCCACCGCGGATGCGATCATGGATGCGGGGGTTCTGATGGTCTACGAATATCGTGTGCGCCCGGCGGAGAAGGTCTTTGACGAATGGGTCAAGGCGCAATGGGGCAAGATCGAGCGGTCGGTCACGGCCGTCAACGAGCGCTGGATGAGCCATCTCGCGGGGCCACTGGACATGAGCCATATCGCCATGGGCTGCGCGCTGGGATATCTCGATTTCCGCCATGGGGACCGGGATTGGCGCAGCCGCAATGACGCGCTGGCCGCGTGGTACGCGCGCTTTGCCGAACGCGAGAGTATGCGGGCAACGCCTCCGGGTTAGAGCGGGACCAGGAAAATTCTGACGAATTTTCCTGGTGCCTCCGGCGGGAGTATTTTGAGAACAATGAAAGACCGACCCTGAAGGGCCTGCCCTTCAGCCGAGCGCGGAGCTACAGCGTGCACAGGTGCCCGGATGCTTGTGGCTGCCCACATCGGGCAGGATCTTCCAGCAGCGGCGGCATTTCTCGCCCACAGCCTTTTCGAAGACCACGCCAACACGTGGCACCTCGGGCAGACGGAAGGCATTCTCCGGCGCGGGATCGCCGGTCAGGCGCAGCCCCGAGGTGATGAAGAGATCATCAAGCTCGAAACGGCGCAGCGTCTCGCGCACAGTCGCATCCTCGATATGGAGCACCGGAGCCGCCTCGAGGCTGGAGCCGATCACCTTGTTCTGGCGCTCCTGCTCCAGCGCCATGGTAACCACGCGCCGCACCCGCCGGACGGCGGCGACGGCACTTGCCAACTCATCATCACGCCAGGCGCCTGGGGTTTCGGGCATGTCCAGAAGATGCACGCTGCCATCCGCACCCGGGTAGCGGGCGAGCCAGACCTCTTCCATGGTAAAGACGAGCACTGGCGCGAGCCAGGTGGTCAGTCGGTGGAAGAGAATGTCGAGCACCGTGCGGGCCGCGCGGCGGCGGGGTGTGTCGCCATCGCAGTAGAGCGCATCCTTGCGGATGTCGAAATAGAAGGCCGAAAGCTCCACCGTGGCGAAATTGAAGAGCACCTGCATGACGCCCTGAAAATCATAGGCGGCATAGCCCTCGCGCACCCGCTTGTCGAGCTCAGCAAGCCGGTGCAGCACCCAGCGCTCCAGTTCGGGCATGTCTTCGGGCGCGACCGTGTCGGCCTCCTCGAAATGGCTCACCGCGCCCAAAAGAAAGCGCATGGTGTTGCGCAGCCGCCGGTAGCTATCGGCCACGCCCTTGAGAATTTCCGGCCCGATCCGCAGATCGGCGGTATAGTCGGACTGCGCCACCCAGAGCCGCAGGATATCCGCGCCGTATTGCTCCACAACCTTTTCCGGGGCCACGGTGTTGCCCAATGACTTGGACATCTTGTTGCCCTTCTCATCGAGCGTGAACCCGTGGGTGAGCACCCCGCGATAGGGGGCATGGCCGATGGTGCCGCAGGCTTGCAGCATCGAGGAATGGAACCAGCCGCGATGCTGGTCCGTCCCTTCCAGATAGAGATCGGCAAGCCCGTCGGCGCTGCCATCCTCGCGGTCCCGCAGGACGAAAGCATGGGTCGAGCCTGAATCGAACCACACATCGAGAATATCGAAAACCTGCTCCCAATCGTCTGGGTTGTGGTCATTGCCCAGAAAGCGCTCTTTCGCGCCGGGCTTGTACCATGCATCTGCCCCTTCGGCCTCGAACGCCTCGAGGATGCGGGCATTCACCGCCGCATCGCGCAGGATGAAGCCTTTGTCGGTGGGCAAGGCCCCCTTGCGCACGAAACAGGTGAGCGGCACGCCCCAGGCGCGCTGGCGCGACAGCACCCAGTCAGGCCGCGCCTGCATCATGGAATAGAGCCGGTTGCGCCCGCTCACCGGTGTCCAGGTCACCAACTCGTCGATGGAGCGCAGGGCGCGTTCGCGAATGGTGGTGCCATAGCTGTCCTGCCCGTCGCCCACGGGGCGGTCCACGGCCGCGAACCATTGCGCGGTGTTGCGATAGATGACCGGCGCCTTGGAGCGCCATGAATGGGGGTAGCTGTGTTTGATTTTACCGCGAGCGAGCAGGCCACCAACCTCCACCAGCTTGTCGATCACGGCCTTGTTGGCGTTGCCCTCCTTCCCCTTGCGGTCAAGAATATGGGTGCCGCCGAAGAAGGGCAGATCCTCGCGAAAGCTGCCGTCATCCATCACATTATAGGTGATCACCTGATCGAGCATGCCCAGATCGCGGTAAAGCTCGTATTCCTCCATCCCGTGAGAGGGCGCGCAATGGACAAAGCCGGTGCCCTCCTCATCGGTGACGAAATCGGCGGCGCGAAAATCGCGGGGGGTGTCCCATTCGCCGTTAGAACCCTCGGCACCGGCGAGGGGATGGGCAAGCGAAAGGCCTTCGAGTTCCTCAGCGCTCACGTCGCGCAGGCGCGTCCATTGGTCATCCGAGAGCCGCGCACGGGCCATCACCTCCGCTGCCAATTTGTCAGCGAGTATGAGCTTGTCTCCCGGTGTGGCCCAGCATTCGTCCGGCGTTACGGTGACTTCATAGAGCCCGTAGGAGATGTCCGCGCCATAGACCACGGCCTTGTTGGAAGGGATCGTCCAGGGGGTGGTCGTCCAGATCACCACGCTGGAACCCTTCAACTCGCCCTCGCTTGCCACCCGGAACTTCACCCAGACTGTAAAACTGTCCTTGTCGTGATACTCCACCTCCGCTTCGGCAAGGGCGGTCTGCTCGATGGGCGACCACATCACCGGCTTGGAGCCACGATAGAGCGTGCCGGTCATCAGGAATTTCTGGAATTCCTCGGCGATGATCCGCTCGGCGCGAAAATCCATCGTCAGATAGGGCCTGTCCCAGCTGCCGGTGACGCCCAGCCGCTTGAATTCCTCGCGCTGCACATCGATCCAGCCTTCGGCGAAGCGGCGACATTCCTGCCGGAAGTCGATGATGTCCACCTTGTCCTTGTCGAGGCCCTTGGCGCGGTATTGCTCCTCGATCTTCCATTCGATGGGCAGGCCATGGCAATCCCAGCCGGGGATGTAGCGCGCATCGCGGCCCATCATCTGCTGGCTGCGCACCACCATGTCCTTGAGGATCTTGTTGAGGGCATGGCCGATATGAAGATGCCCGTTGGCATAGGGCGGGCCATCATGCAGGGTGAAGGGCGTGCGCCCCGCAGAGCGCTCGCGCAGGCGGTCATAGATGCCTATCTCCTCCCACCTGGCAAGCCATTCGGGCTCGCGCCTTGGCAGGCCGGCACGCATCGGGAAATCGGTTTGCGGCAGATTGAGCGTATCTTTGTAATCAAGCGTATCGGCGCACATGGGGGCGTCCTTTGTCACTGTCGGATCGAGAAATATCGGAGGGGCGGCGCATATCGGCACATGCCTTGTCCCGGCGGCTCGTCACGGTCAGAGCGCCGGGCCTGTAATTCGGGCGATGATCAGGGCCATGGTCAGCATGCCGGGCCTTATAGGCGCGCTTGCGAGCGGCGTCCAGAGGCGGCTGACCCGGGTTGTCAGTGACGCAACCGGCGTGATATTGCCCGAGGCCGAGGATCACGCATGTGGTGCAGTGGACAGGGTGCATGGCTCTTACATCACGACATATCGCCGCGCGCTTCGGATCGACCTGCCGCAAGGTGGCAATTGTGGTGATCGCCGGGGTTTGCCGCTGGCGCTCCCCCGAGGAGGTCAGCGCCGCGATCGAGGCCCGCCCCCTGGCACAACAAGCCACCATCACGGTGGGTGTGCTTGCCATCTTGTTCGCCTGCAGCCTCGTTGCCGCCCAGTTCGGATGGATCGGGATGTTGGTTTTCTGGCTTGTTGTGATCGCATTGGCCAATTAGCTGCAGCGCAGCATAAAACCTTGTAAATCAGTGTCTTTTGCTGCAGTTGCGAATGCATACATATGCATGCATTTGATTTATCAGGATTTTTCCCGAACTACAGTGATCCGTTTCGGACCGATCTGCGTAATTCTTCTCAAATCAACCAGAGAGGAACGGAAATGGAAACGCTTGTTGGAGTACTTGCATTCGGAACGCTCGGGTTTGTTGTGGTATTTGCCTATCTGAGTGTCCGTGCCACAGAGAAGCTGCGCGACAGCGGCGCACCGAAATCCGCCTTGTCACGCGACGGCATCGCCGAGCGTATGGCGAAGACCGCGCATCAGTAATCTTCCCTGAAAATTTTCCGAAAACCGTGTCGGACACTGCGTCCGGCACGGTTTCTCGTTGGCGTCCGCGACAGATTACGCATTGCACCCGACGCTTCCGAAAGCCAAATTCGCAGAATGACACAGGTGTTCCCCCCTCGTTTCGACATCACGCGGCAGGAAATCGAGCGCGTAGTGGCAGCCTTTTACGCAGCGGCGCGCGAACATCCGGGGCTGGGCCCTGTCTTCGCGGCCCATGTTGCCGACTGGCCCGCGCATGAAGCCATCGTGGCCGATTTCTGGGCCAGTTCCATCCTGCATGAGCGCAGCTATCAGGGCAGTCCGATGGCGGCCCATGTCAAGGCCGGCAATGTGAAACCGGGAATGTTCTCGACCTGGCTGGACCTCTTTGACCAGACACTGCAAACGGAACTCCCGCCTGAAAAGGCGCGCGCCTGGTCCGCGCTGGCCCATCGCATCGGACGGAGCCTCCGGGCCGGTGTGGTCGAGCGCGACACCTTGCCCGGCGGCGTGCCACGGCTGCGCTGAAACAGGCGCAAATCCGCCCGAAACCGGCAAAGACTCGCCGAAATGGGGCATGACGGGCACCAAAAGATTGATCTGCGCTCATGGTTCAACCGTAGAGGGTAAGCGACGGGTCGCGGTGAGCGCGGCCCGATCAACGAAGCCAAAGAAATGAGGAATTCAAATGGATCGCCGTACTCTGCTCAAATCGGCTGCTGCAACAGGCCTTCTGGGAACGCTGGCAGCTTGCGCCGCGCAGCCCGAGGGTAACGATATTGTCGATATCGCTTCCGCCAATCCCGATTTCTCCACGCTGGTCGCAGCCCTGAGCGCTGCCGGTCTTGTGGATACCTTGCGCGGTGACGGCCCCTTCACGGTCTTTGCACCCACCAATGCGGCCTTCAACGCGCTGCCCGCCGGCACGGTGGACACTTTGCTGATGCCGGAGAATGTGGACCAGCTTCGCTCGATCCTGCTCTATCACGTGGTGCCGGGGAACATCACCTCCAGCCAGTTGCTCGGCCAGCGCATGGATGTGGCCACCGTCAACGGCGCGACTGTTCGCGTCGATGGCACGGGCGGCAAACACGGCGCTGCCGTGCGTGTGAACGACGCCAATGTGATCAGCGCGGATATTCTCGCCACCAACGGCGTGATCCATGTGATCGACAAGGTGTTGATGCCCTGATCGCCTGGCACACGTCCGGTTTTTCGGCCCGGCAGAGGTGATCTGCCGGGCCTTTTTTGCGCCCAACCCTTCTGGACCATCTGCCCGGATCGGCAGAATCACGCGGTTTTTGGCCTCTGTCAGCGGTAGGTTCTCGCCT
>SLDH01000238.1 GCA_007125415.1 Roseovarius sp. | reverse complement strand
GGCGATTGCGGCGTGCAGTCCAACTGCGTCTCGATCGTGCCGCTGGAGACGGAACTGGGCCGCAAGCGCGCCATTGATCAATCAGCCTGCAACAAGGATTTTTCCTGTCTCAAAGGGTTCTGCCCGTCCTTCGTGACGCTGGAGGGTGCGCGGATTCGGAGGCAACCCGCGGCCGAGCTTGACCTGCCCGCCTTGCCCGATCCTCGCCTTCCGGTGATCGAGGGGACGCATAATGTGGTGATCACCGGTGTGGGTGGCACCGGCGTGGTGACCATCGGTGCCGTCATGGCGCAGGCGGCCCAGATCGATGGCAAGGGCGCGGGCATGATCGAAATGTCCGGCCTCGCGCAGAAAGGTGGCGCGGTGCATATACATTGCCGGCTGGCCGAGCGGCCCGAGGATATCAGCGCCATTCGCGTGGCGGTGGGCGAGGCGGACGCGCTGATCGGCGGCGATCTTGTGGTGTCTGCCGGTGCCGGGACGTTGGGGCTGCTGCGCGCGGGGCATACGGGCGGCGTGGTCAACAGCCATGAGATCATGACCGGTGATTTTACCCGCGAACCCGAATTCCGGCTGCCGACGGAGCGGCTGACACAGGCGCTTGAAACGCGGTTGCGTGACCGGTTGCTGATGCTTGACGGCTGCGATCTGGCCCGCGTCACCATGGGCGACGCGATTTTCTCCAACATGATGATGTTCGGGGCGGCCTGGCAGCGCGGGCTGGTGCCGCTCAGCCTGGAGGCCATCCTCAGGGCTATCGAGTTGAACGGCGCAGCAGTGAAGCGCAACCAGCGGGCTTTTGCGATCGGCCGATTTGCCGCCGCCTTTCCCGATGAGGCCGCGAAACTCGTCGCGCCCGACGCGGCGGAACCGCCCCGGACGCTCGAGGAAAGGATCGCCTTTCGTGCTGCGCATCTGACCGCCTATCAGGGGAAGCGCCTGGCGAAGCGTTATCGAAAGCTGGTGGACGCGATTGCCGATCCTGAGGTGAAAGAGGCGGTGGCGAAAGGCTATCACAAGCTTTTGTCCTACAAGGATGAATACGAGGTGGCGCGGCTCCTGCTGCAAAGCGGGCAGAAGGCGCGCGCAGAGTTCGAAGGCGATTTTCGCATGACCTATCACCTTGCCCCGCCGCTTCTGTCGAGGACCGGCCCCGACGGCCGCCCGGAAAAGCGCGCGTATGGCCCGTGGCTGGCTATGCCGTTGCGGTTGCTGGCGCGGTTGCGCTGGTTGCGCGGCACCCCGTTCGATCCCTTTGGCCATACTCCCGAGCGCCGGATGGAGCGCGGGCTCATCCGCCGGTATGAGGCGGATCTGGCCGAGGTTTTGCCCGGGCTTTCAGGCACCACCAGGGGCGCCATCTGCGCGCTCGCCCTGCTACCGCTCGACATTCGCGGGTTCGGGCCGGTCAAGCAGAAGAATGCCGCACAGGCTGAGGCGTCGCGCAAGGCATTGCTGGCGATGATCCGTGCCGGCGGACATTCGGCCAAGGCCGCAGCCGAGTGAGCGCCCCCAAGGCCGCGATGCCACTGTCACGTGTTACACAATCTTCATGTGCCCTTTTTCCGAATGCCGGTTATGCCAGTCTCCAGTTTGGGGAGGGGCCATGCAGGATCATCGTCAGATCGCGCGCGACATTTCCTATGCCCATTCCGCACAGACGCGCGGCGGGCGGGCCATCATCCGCACGATGGAAAATCTCACGGGGCGGATACATCTCATAAAGCGGGCAGAGGGATATGCAGATGAGGTGGCGCGCGGCCGTGACTTCTGGGAGGTGATGGTCGATCGTTATGGCCTGTCACTGGACGTGATCGGCGGCGCCCTTGAAACCGTTCCGCGCCACGGGCCGCTTATTCTGATTGCCAACCACCCCTATGGTATTCTGGACGGGCTGATGATGGGCCATATCCTCAGTCAGACCCGCGGTGACTTTCGCATCCTTGCCCATAAGGTTTTCCGCAAATCCGAGGATATCAATCGCATCATCCTGCCAATCAGCTTCGATGGCACGAAAGAGGCGATCGCGCTCAACCTCGAAACACGCAGGACCGCGCTACGCTATCTGGCGCAGGATGGCGCGATCGGCATTTTCCCTGGCGGGACGGTCAGCACGGCGGCGACACCGTTTTCGCAGCCACTCGATCCGGGCTGGCGCAGCTTTACCGCGCGGATGATCGCCAAATCGGATGCGACCGTGGTGCCGGTGTTCTTCGATGGGCATTGCTCGCGCCTCTTCCAGATCGCCAGCCATCTGCATTACACCCTGCGCATGGGTTTCCTGATCCGTGAGTTCAAGAAACGCGTGGGCACGCCTGTTCGTGTCTCCATCGGCGCGCCACTTTCCCGAGAGGCGCTGGAGGCGTATCGCGGTGACCCGAAATCGCTTATGGAATTCCTGCGCCGCAAGACGTATGAGTTGAGCCCAACCCCGCTGGACGCGACTGCACGCGGGTTCGAGTTTGAATGACGTCTCGAGGCGGACAAGATGGCGGTGGGTATTTTCGACAGTGGCCTTGGCGGGCTGACCGTTCTGGATGCGGTGCAAGAGCGCCTGCCGGACGTGCCTTTCGCCTATCTGGCGGACAGTGCCAATGCGCCTTACGGCGTGCGCACCACCGATGACATCTACGCGTTGACCTGCGCCGCCACGCAGCAGCTTTTCGACGAAGGCTGTGATCTTGTGGTGCTGGCCTGCAACACGGCGAGCGCCGCGGCGCTGCGCCGGATGCAGGAAAACTGGGTGCCGCCGGGCAAAAGGGTGCTTGGCGTCTTCGTTCCCCTGATCGAAGCTCTGACGGAACGGCAATGGGGCGACAATTCTCCGCCGCGCGAGGTGGCGATCCGGAATGTCGCTCTGTTCGCGACACCGGCCACAGTGGCGAGCCGGGCCTTTCAGCGCGAACTGGCCTTTCGCGCCATTGGCGTGGATGTGGAAACACAGGCCTGCGGCGGCGTGGTGGACGCCATCGAGGAGGGCGACATGATCCTCGCCGAAGCGCTGGTGCGCAGCCATGTGGACGCGCTCAGACGCAAGATGCCCACGCCTGAGGCGGCAGTGCTCGGCTGCACCCATTATCCGCTCTTGCAGGACGTCTTTCAAGCAGCACTCGGCAATGAGGTGAAGCTCTTTTCGCAGGCGGGTCTGGTGGCCGAAAGTCTCGCCGATTACCTCACCCGCCATCCCGATATGCTTGGCACCAGCGACGGTTGCTTGCTGACCACGGGCGACGCGCGGCGTGTGTCGGACCGGGCGACGCAATTCATGCGACGAGAGATGGTCTTCTCAACCGCTTGAACTGATTGGTTTTACCCTGAATTTAGAGAGGTCATCCATGACCCATAACATCGCAATACTGGGGGCGTCCGGCTATACCGGGGCCGAGCTTGTTCGGTTGATCTCCACACATCCGGGCATGAAGATCGCAGCGCTCTCGGCCAATGCCAAGGCAGGCCAGAGCATGGCACAGGCTTTCCCGCATCTGCGGCATCTTGATCTGCCTGCGCTTGTCACGATCGACGAGATCGACTTCGGCGACATTGACCTTTGCTTTTGCGCGCTGCCGCACAAGACCAGCCAGGAGGTGATCGCACGGTTGCCCCGCAGCCTGAAGATCGTGGATCTTTCCGCCGATTTCCGGCTGCAGGATCCCGCAGACTACGAAAGATGGTATGGCAACCCACATGCGGCCGTGCAAATGCAGGAGGAGGCGGTCTACGGCCTGACCGAATTCTACCGCGAGGCCATTCGCGGTGCGCGTCTTGTGGCGGGCACGGGATGCAACGCGGCCACAGGGCAATACGCGCTGCGACCGCTTATCGCAGCGGGCGTCATTGATCTTGATGACATCATCATCGATCTGAAAACCGGGGTGAGCGGCGCCGGGCGCAGCCTCAGGGAAAACCTGCTCCATGCGGAGTTGAGCGAAGGCACACATGCGTATGCGGTGGGCGGTACGCACCGGCACCTGGGCGAGTTCGATCAGGAGTTCTCCGCCCTCGCTGGGCGCGAGGTGAGGGTGCAGTTCACACCGCATTTAATCCCTGCAAACAGAGGAATACTGGCCACTGTTTATGTAAAGGGGCCGCCCGAAGCGGTCCGCGAGACGCTGGCAGACGCCTATGCACAAGAGCGCTTCATCGAGGTCCTGCCCATGGGAGAGCATCCCAGCACGCGTCATGTGCGCGGCAGTAACTATTGCCATATCGGTGTCTCTGCAGACCGTCTGCCGGGCCGCGCCGTGATCATCGCGGCACTCGACAATCTGACCAAGGGCTCCAGCGGTCAGGCGTTGCAGAATGCCAATCTTATGCTAAATGAGGAGGAGGAGATGGGGCTTTTGATGGCCCCGCTTTTCCCATGACGGAGCGCCGGACATGAAATCGCTCAAGAAGCAGCGCAGGGTTCAAGTGGTTGCTGTGCTTGCGGTGGCCCTTGTTATTTCCACCGTGCTGATCGGCTATGCCATGCGTGACGGGATCAACTATTTCCGCTCGCCAAGCCAGGTTCTGGCGGAGCCGCCCGATGCCAACGAGGTTTTCCGGATCGGCGGGCTGGTGGAAGAGGGCAGCGTGCATCGCGGCCAGAGCGAGACCGTCACCTTCATGGTGACCGACGGCGGGGGCACCGTGCCCGTCAGCTTCACCGGCATCTTGCCCGATCTCTTCAGCGAAGGCACCGGCATGGTGGCGCTCGGATCAATGCAGGACGGGGTTTTCGTGGCCCGGGAAGTGCTGGCCAAGCACGACGAAAACTACATGCCCAAAGAGGTAATGGACGCGCTGAAGGAACAGGGTGTTTACAAGCCGGACGGAACGAAAGAGCTGTATTAACCTCTTGCTCTCACCTTTTTCGCTGAAGCGGCGGAAAGGTGACCGACATGAAGGATGTGCAGCAGATCGCGCGCGAGATCGTGGGCCGCGAGGGCGGATATGTGAACGATCCCGATGATCCGGGCGGGGCCACGAAATACGGCGTCACGATCCACACCATGCGACGGCTGGGCCTTGATCTGGATGGCGATGGCCGGATCGACAGTGCCGATGTACGCCGTCTGACCCGTGCGCAGGCGGAGTATATCTTCGTCGAACATTATTTCGAGCGCCCGCGGATCGGCATGCTGCCGGATGTGCTGCACGCGTCGGTCTTTGACATGTATGTCAATGCGGGCAGCAATGCGGTGAAGATCCTGCAGCGGCTCTTGCGCGAGATGGGGCATGAAGTGGCCGTGGATGGCATCATAGGCCCGCAAACGGCGGCTGCGGCGCGCGCCGCCGCAGAGGAGGCCCCCGATTACATCGCGGATGCCTACGGGATCGCGCGGCGCAATTACTACCTGCGCCTTGCCGATCGTCGCGTCGCGAGCCGCAAATTTGCCCGCACCCGTGCCGGGGGCAAGGGTGGCTGGATAAGGCGGGCGGAAGAGTTCATTCACCCGCGCTATCACATGAGCATGGCGGAGTTTCACGAAAGGACGGCGGCATGGGATTGATCGACACGCTCCTGAACCTGCTTTTCGGGTCGGGGCGCAATGCGGTAGTGGAGACGGCGCATGTCTTCCGCGAAAACGCCGAAAGCGGAGCGGCGCGCAACGCGGCGGCCAAGGCACAGTCTCTCGAGCAGTTCGCGGCCGAGTTCGTATTGCCGAAGCGCAGCCGCTTCGACACCATCATCGATGGGCTCAACCGTCTGCCGCGCCCGGCGCTGGCCTTCGGCACATTGGGGCTTTTCATCTCGGCAATGGTCAATCCGATCTGGTTTTCCGAGCGAATGCAGGGACTTGCGCTGGTTCCCG
>SLDH01000363.1 GCA_007125415.1 Roseovarius sp. | reverse complement strand
GATCATGCCCCGGCAGACGCTCGCTGCCCTTTGCCGCACAGGCCGCGCGGATCACCAGAATTTCGGCATGGGCGGTGGGATCGTGCAACTCCCGCGTCCGGTTGCCGGCGCGGGCCACGATCTCGCCTTCAGGCGAGATGAGCACCGCCCCCACCGGCACCTCGCCGCGCGCAGCGGCGGCCTGCGCTTCGGCAAGGGCGGCTTGCATATGGCTGGTGAATGTCATGCAGCAGCTTTGACCGCTCATCGGCGCTTTCGCAAGATCGCGCGTTGCGCTATGCGATCGGCCATGAGCAAGACACCCCCGCCCGGCGACCGGATCGCCAAGGTGATCGCCCGCGCCGGGCGCGCCAGCCGCCGCGAGGCCGAACGCCTGATTGCGGAGCGGCGCGTGCGGGTGAATGGCAAGGTGATCGACAGCCCTGCCCTGAACGTCACGTCCGGCGATCGGATCAGCGTCGATGGGCAGGATCTCGCAGCACCCGAGCCCGCGCGCCTGTGGCTTTACCACAAGGCAGCGGGCCTTGTGACCACCACAAGCGACGAGCAGGGACGCCGCACGATATTCGATGAGCTCCCCGATGATCTGCCGCGGGTGATGAGCGTGGGCCGGCTGGATCTGAACTCCGAAGGGCTGCTGCTGCTGACCAATGATGGCGGGCTGAAAAGACGGCTGGAACTGCCCTCCACGGGGTGGGTGCGCAAATACCGCGTGCGCGTCAACGGACGACCCGATGATGCCAGCTTCACGCCGCTACGGGAGGGGCTGGCGCTGGAAGGCGAGCATTTCCGCCCGATGAATGTCAGTCTCGACCGCCAGAAAGGAGCCAATGCCTGGCTCACCGTGGCAATCCGCGAGGGCCGCAACCGCGAGGTCCGGCGCGCGATGGAGGCGGTTGGCCTCAGCGTGAACCGGCTCATCCGCATCTCCTACGGGCCGTTTCAACTGGGACAGTTGAAACCCGGTGAGGTGCAGGAAATCCGCCCCCGCGTCCTGCATGATCAGCTGGGGCTGAAATCCGACGCCGCGGAGGCAGCGCCGAAATCCAGGGGCAAGGCCGGGTCGAAGCCCGGACGCGGCACCCGCCCGAAACAGGCCCCCGCCCGGACGGTCAGGCGCAAACCCCGCCCTTGATGCGGTGTGGGAAGCCCCCAGACGTTGAACAGAAACCATGGCCTGTGCGCCAGCGCGGGCAGCTTAACAGGCTGCTGAAAAATGAACAGGGGTTGCAAGAGCGGGAGAGATTGTTCTTCCTCCTCTGTTTCGACGTCAAGAGAAGGGTGGCGCCCGACCCTGGGTGGGCGCCTTGCTACACTGGAGCGACAGGGCTTTATAGCGGCCAAGACCCTCTGACCGTTGTGCTTTATGCAAGGTTGCAATGCGCCCTCCCGAGGGGAGGGTCGGGCGCCACCCGGGCTGGTCGCCCGGGCGAGGCCTCGGAGCGGCGTGGCGCGGAACAGTTTTCCGGCTCAAGGCGCTTGGCGGGGGGAGGCAGGCACTTTCACAGCACCCTGGGCCGGCGGCGGGGCCACGGCCCAGCTCTTGCGATATGCGCCCGGCGACAGACCGAAGCGCTTGCGAAAGCGGCCCGAAAGCTGCGAGGAACTGGCGAAACCGGTGGCAGCAGCGATCTCGGCCACACTGAGGCTTGTTTCGTTGAGCAGGGCATGAGCGCGGGAAACCCGCAGATCGAGGTAGAACTGTGCGGGCGACTGTCCGACATAGCGCCGGAATAGCCGCTCGAGCTGCCGCCGCGAAATACCCGCATGCGCGGCCACCTCATCGCTGTCGGCGGGCATCTCCAGCATTTCGCTCATATACTGGATGGCCGCCAGAAGATGGGGGTTGCGGCTGCTGAGTGCGCGGGAATGGGCGCTGCGCTGAGCGGTATCGGGGCTGCTGCTGCGCCGGTGGATGCACATATCCGCCACGATCGCTGCCAGATCCTTGCCGTGATCCGCCTCGATCAGCGAGAGCATCATGTCCGTCGCCGCCGAGCCACCACCACAGGTAAGCAGGCCGCCGTCATTCTCGAAAAGCCGCCCCGTGGGCACCAGCCCGGGGTAGCGCTCCACAAAGGCAGGCTGGTTTTCCCAGTGCAGCGTAAACCGCCGCTCCTTCAGCAAGCCCGCCCGCGCGAGCGCGAAGGCCCCGGTGCAGATCCCGCCGACGCGCCCGCCGAACGCGCGCTGCCGGCTGACCCAGGCCGCGACGCGGCCAGACACCGAATCGGCTGGCTCCACCCCCGCGCAGACAAAGCCGCGCGCCTTGCTCGGCACATCGCGCAGCGGGCTGTCGGGTGTCAGCAGCACCCCACAGGAGCAGCGCACCGGCGCGCCATCTTCGGTCAGCAGATACCAGCGGTAGAGCTCCTGTCCCGCCACCTGATTGGCGATCCGCAGCGGCTCGAGAGCCGCGCTGAAAGCCAGCAGCGTGAGGCGGGGCACGAGCAGGAAATAGAAGTCTTTCGGTGGGCCCTGATAGGCCACAGGCAGGCTGGCTGCGCCCTTGGAAACGAACTCACTGCCGGTCATGTGCTGGCCATAGCAGAAAGCGTCGCTGACTGTATAGCGCTGCGTCATGTTTCCCCCGGCATCGCTACAAACTGTGTTTCCAAGCCTTTGCATGTTTGCGCTTTCGTGACGGAACGAGGGCAGCGGCTGCGCCGCCATCTTCTCTCTGGCATGAGCGCGAGGCTTGCCGTAAGTTCCATTCATGATGTCAGGCCACGGGAGGCCACATGTCGGACACTGGGCTTCAGAAGCTCGCGTTTTTTTTGCTGATCCTGCTGATCCTGTTTGTCTCGATCGCGGGGGGCGTCTGACGATGGCGCAGCGTTTTGGCGGCAAATACAGCCCGCAGGGCGAGGACGCGCCGGATCAGGGCAGCTATCGCGGTGCCGTGCGCACGAAGGCGGGAGGCCGGGTGAACCTGCTATTCATCGCACCGCTGCCGCTGGTCTGGCAGGCCTTCTCGGGCGGGGCCACGACGCTCCTGCTAAATCTCATCGCGCTGGGCCTGCTGTTGCTGGCGGCGTGGATGACCCGCGAAGGCATCCGCGCGCAAGAGGCCTACGCGGCGCGCCGGGTTGCGCGCAAGCCCGCCGTGCCGCGCAAGATGCTGGGCTCGGCGCTCACCGGGGCGGGGCTGGGGCTGGCCGGGTTCGCAGCAGGCGGCGGGCTCATCGAGCCTGCGATTTACGCCCTTCTGGGGGCCGCGCTGCACAGTTTCGCCTTCGGTTTCGATCCGCTGAAGGACAAGGGCATGGAAGGCATCGATGCCTTCCAGACCGAGCGCGTGGCGCGCGCCGTGGATACGGCCGAAGGTTATCTGAAGGAAATGACCGCAGCCATCAAGCGCGCCGGCGACCGGCAGGTGGAGGCGCGCGTGGAGCGCTTTCAATCCTCGGTCCGCGACATGCTGCGCACGGTCGAGAATGATCCGCGCGATCTGACGGCGGCGCGACGGTTTCTCACCGTCTACCTGATGGGTGCGCGCGACGCGACGGTGAAATTCGCCGATATCCACGCGCGCAGCCGCGACGCAGGCGCACGCGAAGATTACATGCGGCTGCTGAGCGATCTGGAGCAGGGCTTCACCTCCAAGACCCGCAAGCTCATGGAAGGCAACACGACCGATCTGGAGGTTGAGATTTCCGTCCTGCGCGACCGTTTGCAACGTGAAGGCGTTCGCCTGGACAATACAGTTTAACGTAAAGAGGATACCAATATGTCAGAGACCACCCGCGAGAAAGCCGAAGCCATCATGGCCGATGTCGAGGATGTCAGTGCCGTTGTGCTTCCCGAACCGGCAGATGCCAATGCCATCGTGCGCCTCGCAGAGGCCGATGCGACGCAGGGCGCGGAAATCCGCACCCGGATGGACGAGATCGACATGGAGGATACGCAATCGATCATCTCCTTCGGCTCGGCCGCACAGGCCGAGTTGCAGCAGATCTCGCAATCCATGCTGAGCGGTGTGCGCAACAAGGATGTAGGGCCCGCCGGAGACAGCCTTCGCGGCATCGTCAGCACGATCCGGGGGTTTTCGGTGTCCGAGCTCGACATGCGGCGCGAGCAAAGCTGGTGGGAGCGGCTTCTGGGGCGCGCGACCCCTTTCGCCAAGTTCACTGCACGATTCGAAACCATCCAGAGCCAGATCGACAAGATCACTAATGACCTTCTGGGTCATGAGCATGTGCTTCTGAAGGATATCAAGTCGCTCGATCTTCTCTATGAGAAGACACTCGCCTTCTATGACGAGTTGGCGCTCTACATTTCTGCGGGCGAGGAAAAGCTGAAGGACCTCGACGAGAATGCCATCCCCGCGCGGGAGGCGGCCGTCGAGGCAGCCGCTGAAGATCAGCAGGTGATGAAAGCACAGGAGTTGCGTGATCTGCGCGCTGCGCGCGACGATCTGGAGCGCCGCGTGCATGACCTGAAGCTCACACGGCAAGTGACCATGCAATCGTTGCCCTCGATCCGGCTCGTGCAGGAAAACGACAAGAGCCTCGTCACCAAGATCAACTCCACACTGGTGAACACTGTCCCGCTCTGGGAGACGCAGCTTGCCCAGGCCCTGACCATCCAGCGCTCGGCGGAAGCCGCCAATGCGGTGCGCGATGCGAGTGATCTGACCAACGAGTTGCTTACCGCCAATGCCGCCAACCTGCGCGAAAGCAACAGGGTGATCCGCGAGGAGATGGAGCGCGGCGTCTTCGATATCGAAGCGATCAAGAAGGCCAATGAAGACCTGATCGGCACCATTCAGGAAAGCCTGCAGATTGCCGATGACGGCAAGGCCAAACGCGCCGCCGCCGAGGAAGACCTCAAGAAGATGGAGCAGGAACTGCGCGATACCCTGGCCTCGGCCAAGGCACGCCGCGATGGTGTCGGCGACACGGCCAATACGGCCGTTCCGGCAAACTGAGCCTCTGCATGCGCGGCGCGCGGTGCGCACCGATCCATTCGGCCCTGATCCACGCAGCACTGGCAGGGCTCGCAATGCTTGCCCTGTCCGGTTGTGACATGCAGGCAGCCCCGCCCGATGGGCAAGCGCCCGGGGTCGCGCCCTCGGCGGAGATTGAGCCCGTTTCCCCCGATGACGTCACGCCTTCTGATGAAAGCCGCGCGCTGGCGCAGTATTTTGCGCAACTCGAGAATGATCTGGTGGCGCGCGGGCTGTTGCGCACCGATGGCGGCGGGCCGGACACGCCCTATACCGAGCGCGATCTCGCGCGCAATTTCGAGCGCATCACCTTTTACGATGAGTATGTGCCGGGCCAGGGCTTCACACCGGCCCGCAATCAGCGCAGCGCTCTGCGCAAGTGGGTCGAGCCGGTGCGCGTCTCGGTGGAATTCGGCGCCCATGTGCCGCAGGCCCAGCGCGCGAGCGATACCGCAGAGGTCGCCCGCTATGTGGCAAGGCTCGCCCGGCTGACCGGCCATCCCATCTCCATGTCCGAGGATGACCCCAATTATCACGTTCTCTTCATGTCCGAGGATGACCGCGCCCACCTGTTGCGGCGTATCCGCCAGATAGAGCCGCGGATCGATCAGAACACCTACCGGATGATCCGCGACCTGCCGCGCTCGGTGCATTGCCTGGTGGCAGCCTTTTCCGACCGCGAGGGCAGTTACGTCTATACCCGCGCCATCGCCGTGATCCGAAGTGAGCACCCGCCCCTGTCGCGGCTGGCCTGCATCCACGAGGAAATCGCCCAGGGCCTCGGCCTTGCAAATGACAGTTTCCTCGCGGCTGGCCTGCATCCACGAGGAAATCGCCCAGGGCCTCGGCCTTGCAAATGACAGTTTC
>SLDH01000255.1 GCA_007125415.1 Roseovarius sp. | reverse complement strand
GTCAGGAAAACTGTTCCTGTTCTTGCATCAAGCCCCGAAGCGAAGGAACGCGCCCGACCCTGGGTGGGCGCGTTGGGACCTTGGGTTTGCTGCGGTTTATGCCGGCCAAGCCACTCCATGCGCTGAGCCTTTTGCAACGTCGCAATGCGCCGTCCCGGGGGAGGGTCGGGCGCGTCCCGGGCTGGTCGCCCGGGACATAACTTGTGGAGAGCGTGCCAAGGGACAGTTTCCCGGTCTAATGCCTGATCATTTGGAGGCGGGCGGCTTTTTCAGCAGCCCGTTAAGCTGCGCGGCGGCCTTCGGCCTTTGCTCCGCGCAGGGGTTGGGAGTAGGCGGGGGTGATCCAACCTGACCGATAAACACGCTAACTCCCCGTCGCCTGGCGATCCCGCCATTCCAGCGCAGCTTTCAGCCCCTCTTCCTTGCGGATGCGATTGAACTCGACCCGCTCGGGGGAGAGGTCGGACTCGATCTGCACTTCCACCTCCAGCGCTTCGGCAAGCCCTTCGCGCATTCTGGCCAACTCATATGTGCGGTTGATCGCCCGCTTGGTCGCCTGCACCGATTGCGCGGAGGCGCTGGTGATCTGATGCGCCAGTTTAAGCCCTTCCTCCAGCGCCTGCCCCTCGGAGACGACCCGGTTGATCAGCCCCATCTCGTAGCAGCGCTGCGCCGGGATTCGGTCATTGCCGGTCAACAGCATTTCCTTGGCCTGTTTCGGCCCGGTGACATAAGGGGCCAGCATGGCCACGATCCCCGAGCCGAACCGCACCTCCGGCTCTCCCATCACCGTCTCTTCGCTGGCCACGGCCAGATCGCAAGCCATCAGCACTTCCATCGCGCCCGCGATGCAGAAGCCATGCGCGGCTGCGATGGTGGGCTTGGGGCTGTTCCAGAACTGCATTATGAAATCGAAATCCTTGGTCAGCACCTCGCGCCAGGCGTCTTCGCCTGTGATGCCTTTGGCGGCGCTTTCCTTCATGTCAAAGCCGGCCGAAAAACAGCGGCCTTCACCATGCACCACGATCGCCAGCACCCTGTCATCGGCCAGCATTTCGGCCATGGCCTCATTTGTGGCCTCGATCAATGCGCCGTTGAACGCATTCATCACGCGCGGGCGGTTGAATGTCACAATCCCGGTGCGGCCTTCCAGCCTTGTCAGGACGGGGGCGTCGCTCATGATATTTCCTCCTCGATGCCTGCCGGCACCATAACGAATGATTTCTGCAACGCCTCATGATTCTTGAACAGGAGGCGCCGCTTCTCCATTTACGCCCCTTGGCTTTTGAGATTGACAGTAGGCAAATGCCCGAGCGGACTCAAAATGATTCACCATTCTCTCGACGCCCTCCTGAAACCCCGGTCGCTGGCCATTGTCGGTGCCTCCGACAAGCCCGACAGCAACGGCAACGCCATGCTGCGCATGGCCACCATCGATGGCTTTGAAGGCGCGGTCTATCCGGTCAACCCGCGCCTGACCGAGATCGAGGGGCAACGCTGCTATCCGGATCTGGCTTGCCTGCCCGAGGTGCCCGACCACGTGATCATCGGTGTCGCCAGCCGCTTTGTCGAGGGTGTGCTGGATCAGGCCATTGCGCTTGGCGTGCGCTCGGCTTCGATCTTTGCCTCCTGCTACCTGGAAGGCGACAGCACACCGCGCCTGCCCGTGCGAATCGCCGAGAAGGCAAAATCGGCAGGCATGGCACTCTGTGGTGCCAATTGCATGGGCTTCTACACGCCCTCCATCGGGCTTCGCGTGGCCTCGATGCCCTCACCACCGGGCTTGCGTGAGGGCGGTATCGCGTGGATCGCTCAGTCAGGTTCCACTTTCGGTGCGCTTGCGCATAATGACCGGCGGCTGGGGTTCAACCTCTGCGTCTCCACGGGGATGGAACTGGTAACCACGGTCGCCGATTACATGGATTGGGCCCTCGCTCAGCCTGAAACCCGCGTCATCGGGCTTTTCCTCGAGACGGTGCGGGCACCGGGCCGCTTCGTCGCTGCCCTCAAGCGCGCGCGCGCAACGGGTATTCCGGTGGTAGTGCTCAAGGTCGGACGGACGGAGGTAAGCGCACAGATGGCCGTGTCGCATAGCGGGGCCATTGCCGGCAATGATGCGGCCTATCGCGCGCTTTTCCGGAAATACGGAGTAAGCGTTGTTGACGACATGGACGAAATGGCCGCGACACTGGCGCTTTTCGAAAGTGGCCGCGCGGCCGCACCGGGCGGGTTGGGCGTGATCAGCGATTCCGGCGGAGAACGGGAGATGATCGTCGATCTGGCCGAGGGGATCGGCTTGCGCTTTCCCGGCCTGTCTGCCGAAACCTGCGCGCGGATCAATGCCCAGCTCGAGCCGGGTCTGCATGCCGAAAACCCGCTTGATGCGTTTGGAACGCTGAATGACCTCATCCCACGTTATGCGGCGATGACAGCGGATCTCGTCAATGACCCAGCCATCGCATTGGGTCTTTTCATGTCGGACCCGCGCGATGGCTATGGATATGCGCTGAAATACTCCGAGGCTGTCGCGATGGCCGCAGGGCAGACCGAGAAGCCGCTGGCGCTGGTGTCCAACTATTCGATGGTGGATGATCACCTTCTTGCGCAGAAACTGCACGCGGCGGGTGTGCCTCTCCTGCGCGGCACTCGCAATGCGCTGCGCGCCGCGAAACACGCGATGGCCTACCGTGATTTCCTCGCCAGTGCGGACGTAGCCACGACCGAAGCCGACAGCACGATAACTCAGAAACAAGCGCGCTGGCGCACGACCCTGACCGAAACGGACCGCCTGTCGGAAGCCGAGGGGCTGACAATGCTGCGGGATTTCGGTGTCGCCTCTCCCGCGTTGGCCCATGTAGAGGGGCCTCAGGATGTGTCGGCCGCGCTCGAACAACTGCGCTTTCCGGTGGTGCTCAAGACGGCGGAGGATCATGCGCATAAATCCGATGTGGGCGGCGTGATCCTGAACCTCTCCGGCGTCTCCGAGGCGCAGGCCGCTTATGCCACCATGGCCGAAAGGCTTGGTCCGAGAGCCATCTTCATGGAGATGGCCCCAAAAGGGGTCGAGCTTGCGCTCGGCTCGGTCTGGGATGTCAGCTTCGGGCCCGTCATTCTGGTGTCCGCGGGTGGCATTCTCGTGGAGTTTCTGGGCGATAGCATAGCGGCACTGGCTCCGGTTTCCGAGCCTGAAGCCCTCGATATCCTGCAGGAAATGAAGATATACCGCCTGCTGCAGGGCGTGCGTGGTGCAGCACCAGCGGATCTGGCCGATGCCGCGCTCCAGATCGCGGCCTTCTCGCGCATGATCGCCGCCCTTGGCTCGGCCTGTTCGGAAAGCGATATCAATCCGCTCGTTTGCACACCGCAGGGCGCACTTGCGCTTGACAGCCTGTTCGTCGGGCCGCGACGTTAGCGTGAAAAACAGATCCGATCGAGGCGCCTTGGAAGCACATCGACGCGCCACCAGCCGCACCGGAGCCGCCTCATCCATCATTGGCACGGCTCGGTTAGTCGGCTTCCCGTTGCCGGGGCGGTTGTCACCGGCAGGGCAGAGCTTCTCTGCAGCCTGCCAGTGGCTCAGACGATCGTGGCCTCGGTCGCGGCGCGCAATTCGTCCTCGCTCACGCCTTCGGCGGTCTCGACGATGCGCAAACCGCCCTCGACCACATCGAGCACACCCAGATTGGTGATCACCCGGTTCACCACTCCCGCACCCGTAAGCGGCAGGGTGCAGGATTTCAGCAATTTGCTCTCGCCATGCTTGTTGGTGTGATCCATCACTACCACCACGCGGCCCACACCGGCCACCAGATCCATGGCGCCGCCCATGCCCTTCACGAGCTTGCCGGGGATCATCCAGTTGGCCAGATCGCCGTTTTCGGCGACTTCCATCGCTCCCAGGATGGCCATGGCGATCTTGCCGCCCCGGATCATCCCGAAGGAGGTGGCGCTGTCGAAATAGGCGGTATGGGGGAGTTCCGTGATGGTCTGCTTGCCGGCATTGATCAGGTCGGCGTCCTCGTCACCGGCCAGCGGAAAGGGGCCCATGCCCAGCATGCCGTTTTCCGATTGCAGCGTGACATGCACGCCCTCGGGGATAAAATTGGGCACAAGCGTGGGAATACCGATGCCGAGATTGACATAGGTGCCGTTCTCAAGCTCCTGCGCTGCGCGGGCAGCCATCTGATTGCGATCCCAGGGCATGATCAGGCCTCCCTTACCGTGCGTTGTTCGATGCGCTTTTCGTGATCCCCCTGGATCAGCCGGTGCACATAGATGCCGGGCAGATGGATATGATCAGGGTCAAGGCTGCCATTGGGCACGATTTCTTCCACCTCCATGACGCAGATACGCCCGCACATGGCGGCTGGCGGATTGAAGTTGCGGGCGGTCTTGCGGAAGATGGCATTGCCGGTTTCATCTGCCTTCCACGCCTTCACGATCGACAGATCGGCAAAGATGCCGCGCTCGAGAATATAGGTCTCGCCGTCGAATTCCTTGTGCTCCTTGCCCTCGGCAACCTGAGTGCCCACACCGGTTTTCGTGTAGAAGCCGGGGATACCGGCACCCCCCGCGCGCATCCGTTCAGCCAATGTGCCCTGGGGGTTGAACTCGATCTCTAGCTCGCCGGAGAGGTATTGGCGCATGAACTCCGCGTTCTCGCCCACATAGGAGGACATCATCTTGCGCACCTGCTTGCTCTGCAACAGGATGCCGATGCCGAAATCGTCAACGCCCGCATTGTTGGAGGCAAATGTCAGGTCTTTCACCCCGCTGTCCTGTATCGCCTGGAGCAGCAGTTCCGGTATCCCGCACAGTCCAAAGCCCCCTGCGGCGATCAGCATATCGTCGCGCAGCAGCCCGTCCAGCGCTTCTGCCGCAGACGCATAAAGCTTGCTCATGTAGATCCCTCTCTCAAACCGTCTCGCGAGGTTTGGCGGGAGGGAGGCACAAAGTCAACGGGGTGCTGCGCCGCAGAAACCGATAAATTCGGGCAGGTTCAGATGATGCGCACCTGCATGCCGATGGGCGTGATCGCATAGAGCTCTTCGATCTTCTCATTGTAAAGGCCGATGCAGCCCGAAGATGAGGGGCGTCCGATCTTGCGGGTGTCGTGGGTGCCGTGAATGAGATAGGCGGGCCAATCAAGATACATCGCATGCGTGCCCAGAGGGTTATCCGGCCCTGGCGGCATGTAGGCGGGAAGCGATGGGTCGCGCTCGCGCATGTTGGCGGTCGGTGTCCAGCTCGGGCCAACCGTCTTGCGCACGATTCTGGTGTATCCGCGGCGGGTCATTTCTTCGGTCATGGGCACAGAAGTCGGATATACGCGGTAATCCGTGCCATCGGCGTTCCAGTAATGCAGCGCACGCGAGCCGGTATCACAGACAATCGCCCCGGTATTTCCCAGGCTGTCGAAATGATTGCTCCAGTGCTGGCTGACGAAGCTGGACGCGTTGCGCCGGGCCGAGCTGGTGTCCGCACGCACAAGTCCGGGTGCCGCAAGAGCAGCGCCAGCAGACAGCAGGAATTGGCGACGCAGGATCGGATCGCTCATCTTACACCTCTCATTCATGACCTCGCGAATCGAAAAATCATTTTTGCCGGAAACCCCCGAATGTCCAATGACAAGCGTGTGAGCCCCCAGGATCAGGCAGATTTTCGCCGCGGCGCGGCTTTCTTTCGCGGCTTGCCCTTCTTGGCGGATTTCGCGGTGATCAACTCCAGCGCCATTTCCATCGTGACGCTCGCGGGGTCCACGCCCTTGGGCAAGGTTGCATTGACCTTTTGCCACTTAACGTAAGGACCGTAGCGCCCCTCCATGACATTCACCGGACCGCCCTCCGCGGGATGCTCTCCCAATTCCCGCAGCGGTTTGGCGGCGGCCGAGCGTCCGCGCCCGGGATTGGCGCGCTTTTCCGCAAGGATCTCGACCGCGCGGTTCATGCCGATCTCGAACACATCATTCGGGTCCTTGAGATTGGCGTAGATGGGCTTCGCGTCATCCGGTCCCTTATGCATGACATAAGGCCCAAAGCGGCCGAAATTGGCGGAGATCGTGCCGCCTTCGGGGTGCTCTCCGATCTCGCGGGGCAGGCTGAGCAGGGTCAACGCCTTTTGCAGATCCATGTCATCGGCCTGCCACCCCTTTGGCAGCGAGGCGCGCGGCGGCTTCTTGTTGTCCTCGGTCGCTTCGCCGCGCTGGACATAAGGGCCGAACCGGCCGGAGCGCAAAGTGATCTCGTCGCCGTCATCTTCGCCCAGAACCCGGTCTCCGGCCTCGGCCGCTTCGCCACCAATGGGGCGGGTATAGCGGCACTCGGGATAGTTGCCGCAGCCGACGAAACCGCCGGTCTTGGATGTTTTCAGATGCAGTCGCCCGGTGCCACAGAGCGGGCAACTGCGCGGATCGGACCCGTCTTCGCGCGGCGGGTAGAGAGTGGGGGCGAGTGCCTCGTCCAGCACGTCGAGCACCTCGGTGATGCGCAATTCGGACGTCTCGGCGATGGCGGCGGAGAAGTCGCGCCAGAATCGACCCAGCAGCGCCTTGTAGTCGCCCTCGCCAGCGCTGACCTTGTCAAGCTCCTCCTCCAGTTCGGCGGTGAATTCATAGCCGACATAGCGGCGAAAGAAATTCAGCAGGAAAATGGTGACGATACGCCCCTTGTCTTCGGGGATGAGGCGGCCCTTGTCCTTCGTGACATATTCGCGATCCTGGATCGTCGTGACGATACTTGCATAGGTGGAGGGGCGTCCGATGCCGAGTTCTTCCATCTTCTTGACCAGCGTCGCCTCGGTATAGCGTGGCGGCGGCTGGGTGAAATGCTGCTCGGGAGTCACACTGTCCTTTTGTGCCGGTTCCCCCTGCATGATCTGCGGCAGGCGCTTGTCATCCTCATCGACGGCCGCATCGTCGCGGCCCTCTTCGTAAATCTTCATGAAGCCGTCGAACAGCATCACCTGACCGGTGGCGCGCAGGCCCACCTGCCGGTCATCGCTGGCGATCTCCACGGTGGTGCGCTCAAGCCGGGCCGCGGCCATCTGGCAGGCAAGGGTGCGCTTCCATATCAGATCATAAAGCTTTCGCTGATCGCTATCGGAGATGCGCAGGCTTGCGGCATCGCGGGCCATGTCGGTAGGGCGGATGCACTCATGCGCCTCCTGGGCATTCTTGGCCTTGTTCTTGTACATGCGCGGGCTTTTGGGCAGATAGTCCGTGCCATAGCGTTCCTTGATCGCATCGCGGGCAGCCATGACCGCCTCGGGCGCCATGTCGATGCCATCGGTGCGCATGTAGGTGATGTGCCCGGCCTCGTAGAGCCGTTGGGCGGCGCTCATCGTCTGGCGGGCGCCCATGCCGAACTTGCGGCTCGCTTCCTGCTGCAGGGTGGAGGTCATGAAGGGGGCGGAAGGGTTGCGCGAGGCGGGTTTGGCCTCGACGCTCGCGATCGTCAGGTCACGCGAAGTGACGGCCTGCACAGCCAGTTCGGCCTGGGTTTCGTTTTCGAGATCGTATCTGTCGAGTTTCTTGCCCGCCAGCACCGTGAGGCGCGCCTCGAATTCCTGCCCGCGCGGCGTGGCCAATTGCGCCTTGACGGACCAGTACTCGCGCGGATTGAACGCCTCGATCTCCATCTCGCGCTCGACGATGAGGCGCAGGCAGACCGATTGTACGCGCCCTGCCGATTTCGCCCCGGGAAGCTTGCGCCAGAGCACCGGCGAGAGGTTGAAGCCGACGAGATAGTCGAGAGCGCGGCGCGCGAGATAGGCCTCGACCAGCGGCGCATTGACCTGACGCGGGTTTTTCATCGCCTCGGTCACGGCATCCTTGGTGATCGCGTTGAACACCACGCGCGACACCGGCGTGTCTTTCTTGATGATCTTGCGCTTGCGCAGGGTTTCTTCAAGATGCCAGCTGATCGCCTCGCCTTCGCGGTCGGGGTCGGTGGCGAGAATCAGCGCATTGTCGTCCTTGAGGGCGTCGGCGATGGCCTTGACATGTTTGCGGCTGTCATGGCCGACCTCCCATTTCATTTCGAAATCATGCTCGGTATCGACCGATCCATCCTTCGGGGGAAGGTCACGAACATGGCCGTAAGACGCCAATACGGTGTATTCCGAGCCCAGATACTTGTTGATTGTCTTGGCTTTGGCCGGCGATTCAACGACAACAACGGGCATCCATATTCCTTTCGACTCGACAAGGGGCGCTGGCGGCGGACCATGTGGGGTCACGAATGGCTTTGTCAATGCGCAGGCGTTTCAGAAGCTGCCGGGAAACCGTTCTGAGTAGAGTGGAAAATAAATGAATTGCCGATGTTTGCGCGAAGGGATCATTGCCGGCCCACTGCTGCTGTCAGCTTGCGCGCTCTGTGCCGTTGCGGCGTAGAAGGCCGCCCGGATCGCGCTGGATATGGCCGTCGAGCTCGAGGTCCACAAGCGCGGGTGTGACCCTGTGCGCGGGTGCGCCGAGATCACGGATCAGTTGATCCTCGGCCAGGGGTGACGGGCCCAGCCGGTCGAGAATGAGGCTGTGCAGGCGTGCGGTCTGAGCGAGGCTGCGCTTCTCGGCTTCGGGTCGGGTCCGTGGCTCGGGGAGGGTACCGGGCGTTTGTTCGGCGTGAAGGGCACGGGGCGGCGCGGGGGGCGCGAGCGCTTCGATCACGTCCTGCGCAGAGCGTATCAGCGTGGCCCCGTCGCGTAGCAGCATGTTGCTGCCGGCCGCGCGGGCATCGAAGGGATGGCCGGGCACTGCCAGCACATCGCGCCCCTGGTCGGCGGCATTGCGCGCGGTGATCAGCGAGCCGGAGCGCGTGGCGGCCTCGACCACGATGACGGCGGCGGAGAGGCCCGAGACGAGGCGGTTGCGGCGCGGGAAGTGGCGCGCCTGCGGAACAAGGCCCATCGGCTGCTCGGAAAGGCGCGCGCCTCTCTTCGCGATATCCTCGCCCAGGCGGGTGTTTTCGGCCGGATAGAAGATGTCCACACCGCCAGCCATGACCGCGACGGTCCCGCCGCCGAGCGCCGCCAAATGCGCCGCCGTGTCGATGCCGCGCGCCAGCCCCGAGACGATGATGAAACCTGCCTCCGACAAATCGCTTGCCAGCGCCTTTGCCATGCGGGTGCCAAGTGACGAGGCGTTGCGCGCGCCCACGATGGAAATGCAGGGGCGCAACAGATGCGCCGGATCGCCCATGACCCAGATGAAGGGTGGCGGGTCGGGGATGTCCCTGAGCATGGCGGGATAGGCCGCATCGCTGATGCAGATCATCTGCGCGCGGGCGTTCTGCCCCCGCTGCCACTCGGCCTCGGCCACGCCGGGCGGGCAGACGGCATAGTCGGAGACACCGGCCGCGCGGGCGATCTCCGGCAGGGCCAGAAGGGCCGCCTGCGCCGTGTCATGTTCCGACAGGAGGCGATAGAAAGTTGCCGTGCCGACCCGGTGTGAGCGCAAGAGGCGAAGCCACGATATCCGATCATCTTCCGTGGTGGGTGGGAGTGGGGGGTGAGTGGAAGGATGTGTATCCTCGGTCATCGCGGCCTCGCCTGCTTGCAGAATCAGGTGTAGCGCACGGCCGGTTAATGGCCGGTAAACCCTGTCGAGCCAGCGGCCATCATTCGCCCTCTTCGCTTCTAAAGCCGCCCCTTACGCCGCCGAGCCGCCCACTGTCAGCCCTCCTATCATCACCGTGGGCTGGCCCACCCCCACCGGCACCCATTGGCCTTGCTTGCCGCAATTGCCCATGCCGGGATCGAGCGCCATGTCATTGCCGAGCGCGCGGATTTTCTGAAGCGCGGTCGCGCCATCGCCGATCAGCGTGGCACCCTTGACCGGTGCGCCCACCTTTCCGTTCTTCACCCGGTAGGCCTCGGTGCAGGAGAAGACGAACTTGCCGGAGGTGATGTCCACCTGCCCGCCACCGAAGCCCACCGCATAGATGCCCTCCCTGAGATCCGCGACGATCTCTTCGGGTGTGGCATCGCCGCCCAGCATGTAGGTGTTGGTCATGCGCGGCATCGGCGGATGGGCGAAGCTTTCGCGCCTGCCGTTGCCTGTCGCCTCGACACCCATGAGGCGGGCGTTCTGCCGGTCCTGCATGTAGCCCACGAGGATGCCATCCTCGATCAGGACATTGCGCGCCGAGGGCGTGCCTTCATCATCAATGGTCAGGCTGCCGCGACGATCGGGGAGGGTGCCGTCATCCAGCACGGTCACGCCCGGGGCCGCGATGCGCGCACCCATCAGCCCGGCAAAGGCCGAGCTTCCCTTGCGATTGAAATCCCCCTCCAGACCGTGGCCGATGGCCTCATGCAGCAGGATGCCGGGCCAGCCGGGGCCGAGCACCACATCCATAACGCCGGCGGGCGCCGCCTCCGCGCGCAGGTTCACCAGCGCGATGCGCAGCGCCTCGCGCGTCTTGGCCTGCCAGTCGGCCGGGTCGATGAGCCCCTCAAGCCCCAAGCGCCCGCCACCCCCGGCGGTGCCGGACTGTCGCTGGCCGTCCTGCTCCACGATGACGGACACATTGAGGCGGCTCATGGGCCGGATATCGCAGAGTTCGGCACCGTCGGGCCGCAGAATCACCACTTCCTGATGCGAGGCGGCCAGCGTCGCCGTCACCTGCACCACGCGCCGATCAAGCCCGCGCGCGAAAGCATCGATCTCGTGCAGGGTCTCCAGCTTCACCGGAAGCGGCGTGGTGACGATGGGATCATCATCGCCGTAAAGCCGCCGGTTGCTGCGCCGGGGCGCCTCCGCCAGGGTGCCGCCCCCTGCGCCCACGGCAAGGCGCGTGGTCTCGACCGCACGCGCGAGTGCTGTCTCGGAAATATCGGAGGAATGCGCATAGCCTGTCACCTCGCCCGTGACCGAGCGCAGGCCGAAACCCTGCGAGGCATCGAAGTTCGCCGTCTTCATGCGGCCATCGTCAAAGCTCAGCGCTTCGGACTTGCGCCGTTCCAGAAACAGCTCACCATCATCCGCGCCAAGGGTGGCCTGCCGGAGATGTTTCAGCGCCGCCTCGCGGTCAAGCGCGGTCTCGAACGGGCGGAAGCGGTCTTCGGTCATGTGGCGGATCCTTTGCTGGCGCGCAAGCGCCTGATTTCCTTGAGGCCGATCAAAAAGCGTCTCTTTGACGCAAGACGCGTCCTTGTCTGGCTCTGCGGAATATGGTTTTAAGAGCTTCGACATTCAATGTGAATCCTGTGGCATACAGACTGCTGGCGCGATAGAACGTTTCGGCGACAACCCATCAAGGTACTAAAATGCGACTGACATCTTTTGCGACGACCGCCCTGACCTCTCTCTTCGCCGCGCCCGCGCTGGCGCAGGACGGGCTCGAAATCATCGGGGTTCCGGTTGATGGCGGCATGGGCTTCCAGCCGGCGGCAACCGAACTGGCCCGCGATCTGCAGTGGCTGGACGGCCTGCTGCTGGTGATCATCACGGCGATCACGCTTTTTGTCTGCGCGCTTCTGGTGATCGTGATCGTGCGCTACAACAGGCGCGCGAATCCCAACCCGGCGAGCTTCACGCATAATTCTCCGATCGAAGTGGCGTGGACCGTCATTCCCATCATCATTCTGGTGTTCATTGGTGCGTTTTCGCTGCCGGTCCTGTTCAATCAGCAGGAGATCCCCGAGGGTGATATCCATATCAAGGTGACGGGCTATCAGTGGTATTGGGGCTATGAATATACCGATCACGATTTCTATTTCGACAGCTTCATGATCGGGTCGCCGGCGACGGGCGGGGACAACCGGCTGACCGATGAGGTGCGCGCGCAGCTTGAAGCGGCGGGCTATTCCGAGCGTGAATTCCTTCTCGCGACGGATACCGCTGTCGTCATCCCTGTGGACAAGACCGTGGTGATGACCGTGACCGGCGCCGATGTGATACACAGCTGGACCATTCCCTCCTTCGGCGTGAAGCAGGACGCGGTGCCCGGACGCCTTGCCCAACTGTGGTTCGCGGCCGAAAAGGAAGGTATCTATTTCGGTCAGTGTTCGGAGCTTTGCGGGCAGGCTCATGCCTATATGCCGATCACCGTGAAGGTGGTGAGCGAGGAAGCCTATGAGGCATGGCTCGACGAGGCGATCGAGGAATATGGTGGCACGCCGCGCGACGTTGATGTGGCGGCCGCCCAGCACTAAAGCCCGCATCCGGCACCCGGGACGGACAGATACCCGACAACCAGCGGAGTGATGATGAGCGACGCAAGCCTGAATACCATCGAGACGGTCAACGCGGAGGCGCAGTTCGGCGATTACTTCGCCCTGCTCAAGCCGCGGGTGATGGTCCTTGTGGTGTTCACGGCGCTGGTCGGGATGCTGGCGGCCCCGGTGTCACTGCACCCGGTTGTCGGGTTCGCGGCGATTCTCTTCATCGCGGTGGGGGGCGGTGCATCAGGCGCGCTCAACATGTGGTGGGAGGCCGATATCGACCGGATCATGAAGCGCACGCGCAAGCGCCCCATCCCGTCCGGCAAGGTCGAACGGGGCGAGGCGCTGGCTCTCGGGATGGCGCTTGCGGGCTTCTCGGTGATCATGCTCTGGCTCGCCACCAACTGGCTGGCGGCGGCCCTTCTTGCCTTCACGATCTTTTTCTATGCGGTGATCTACACCATCTGGCTGAAACGGTGGACGCCACAGAACATCGTGATCGGCGGGGCGGCCGGCGCCTTCCCTCCGATGATCGGCTGGGCGGCGGCGACAGGCACGGTGAGCGTGGAATCGGTGCTCATGTTCGCCTTGATCTTCATGTGGACACCGCCCCATTTCTGGGCGCTGGCGCTCTTCATGAAAGGCGATTACCACGAGGCCGGTGTGCCCATGCTGACGGTAACCCATGGTCGTCGGTCAACCCGCCGGCACATCCTCGTCTATACATGCCTGCTTGCGCCGCTCGCGATCGGTGCGGCCTTCACCGCGATCGGCGGGCCGATCTACCTTGTGGTGGCGCTGATCTATAATGCGATTTTCCTGAAAGGGGCCTATGCCATCTGGCGGCGCGACGAGGCCACTGCCGAAGCGGATGGCTACAAGACGGAAAAGCAGGTGTTCAAGCATTCGCTCTACTATCTCTTCGCCCATTTCGGGGCCATTCTGGCCGGGGTCTTGCTGGCACCGTACGGGTTGGGGGCTTTCTGAAAATGAGCCTGTCCAGACAACATCAACTGCACACGCGACGTTACAGCCGCAATCTGGGGCTTGGCCTTGTCCTTGCCGGGTTTGTGGCGCTGATCTTCGGGTTGACGGTGGCCAAGGTGACCTCCGAGGATTTCGCGGTGCCGACGGAAGTGGGAGGGCAATACTGATGCTCAAGACCGATATCGGCAAGACCACCGCGAAACTCGTGGGGGTGGTCATCTTCATGGGCGGCCTCGCCTGGGCCTCGGTGCCTTTCTACGACTGGTTCTGCCGGGTCACGGGATTTGGCGGGGTGACCGGGGTGGCGGATGTCGCGCCGGATGACATCCTCGATCAGACCATCAAGGTGCGCTTCGACGCCTCGAAGGAACGCGGGATGCCCTGGGAGTTCCGCCCCATGGAGCGCCAGATGGAAATCCGCATCGGCGAGACCGGGCTGGCCTTTTACGAGGCCTACAATCCAACGGACCGGCCCATCGCCGGAAGTGCCAGCTACAATGTCGCCCCCTATGAGGCGGGCGGATTCTTCAGTAAGATCGATTGTTTCTGCTTCGAGCTGCAGGTGCTGATGCCGGGCGAGCGCGTGGAAATGCCGGTGACCTTCTTTGTCGATCCGGGCATCGTCACCGACCGCGATGCGAAGTACACCCATACGATCACGCTTGGCTACACGTTTTACGAGATAGACCTGCCGAAGGAATATGCGGCCCTTGTGCAGGGCTCGCAAAACGATACAACCCAGGCACCCACGAACTAGGCCTTTCACGAGGATACAAAGATGGCACATGAAAAGAACCACGATTACCATATCCTGAACCCCTCGGTCTGGCCCTTTCTCGGCGCGGTTGCGGGCTTTGTCATGTTGTTCGGGGCGGTGCTCTTCATGCATGGAAGCGGGCCGTGGCTGTTCCTCATGGGCCTTGTCGGCGTGCTTTACGTCATGTTCGGCTGGTGGGCGGATGTTGTGGCGGAAAGCCATCAGGGCGATCATACGCCCGTGGTGCGCATCGGGCTGCGCTATGGCTTCATCATGTTCATCATGTCCGAGGTGATGTTCTTCGCCGCCTGGTTCTGGAGCTTTTTCAAACACGCCATGTATCCGATGGGGCCGCTCTCGCCCGCCGTGGATGGTGTCTGGCCGCCCGCCGGGATCGAGACGTTCGATCCCTGGCACCTGCCGCTGATCAACACGCTGATCCTGCTCTGCTCGGGTTGCGCCGCGACCTGGGCGCACCATGCTCTCGTGCATGAAAACAACCGCGAGGATGTGAAATGGGGCCTGATCATCGCGATTGCCCTCGGCGCGATCTTCACCGTGCTGCAGATCTACGAGTATACCCATGCGGGTTTCAGCTTCTCGGGCAATATCTACGGAGCCAATTTCTTCATGGCGACGGGCTTTCACGGCGTGCATGTGGTGATCGGCACGATTTTCCTCTTCGTCTGCCTCATGCGCCTGCTGCGCGGGCATTTCACCCCTGAAAAGCATATCGGCTTCGAGGCGGCCGCGTGGTACTGGCACTTCGTGGATGTGGTCTGGCTCTTCCTGTTCGCGGCGATCTATGTCTGGGGAAGTTGACGATTTTTCGTGGAAAAATCGTCGCCTGCGGCGCGAGTATTTAAGGCAAAATGAAGGTGCGGGGGGACATGGCTTCCCTCATTTTCCGTTTGAGGATGTGAGATATGCGAACGGGCCTTGCGAGTGCCTTGCTCTTCGGGATCGTGGGCGTGATCATTCTCGTCGGTCTTGGCACCTGGCAGATGCAGCGGCTGGAATGGAAAGAAGATCTGCTCGCCCGGATCGAGGCGCGGATTTCGGCCGATCCGGTGGCGCTGCCACCGGGACCGGATCCTGAAGCAGACAGATATCTGCCGACGGCGCTGAGCGGGCGTTTCGACGACGGGGTTGTGCGGGTTCTCGTCAGCCACAAGCAGATGGGTGCGGGGTATCGTCTGATCTCGCCTTTCGAGACCGAGGGGCGACGCATCATGATCGACCGGGGGTTCCTCCGGGTGAACCGCCCCCTGCCGGACGTACCGGCCGGCCCCGTCAATGTGGTGGGGAATCTGCATTGGCCTGATGACCGGCTCGCAAGCACGCCCGGGAACGACCTTGAGGGGAATATCTGGTTTGCGCGGGATATCGCCGAGATGGCCGAATTCTTCGCGGCGGAGCCCGTGCTTGTGATCGCCCGCGAAATCGCCCCGCCGGAGCCGGAGGTGACGCCCTTTCCGGTGGACACGACCGGCATTCCCAACGATCACCTCAGCTATGCGGCGACCTGGTTTTCCCTGGCGGTTCTCTGGGCTGCCATGACCGGGCTCTTGCTCTGGCGCCGCCACAAAGCGGGGCGGACAGGATGAGCCCCGCCCGTTCAGCACGCAAGACCGGAAGGACAGTGCCATGAGATATATCTCCACACGGGGCCGCGCGCCCGTTCTGAGTTTCGAGGAGGCGATGCTGACCGGGCTCGCGCGGGACGGCGGGCTCTATCTTCCCGAGCAGATTCCCCAGCTTCGCCATGCGGAGATCGCGGCGCTCGAAGGCGTGCCTTATGAGGCGGCAGCCTTTCGGATCATGCGGCCCTTTCTGGGCGAGAGCTTTGACGAGGGTGTGTTTCAGGAGATCATCGCGCGGGCCTATGCGGGGTTCAAACACCCTGCACGCGCACCGCTGAAGCAACTGGGCGACGGGCATTTTCTGCTGGAGCTGTTTCATGGGCCGACACTGGCCTTCAAGGATTTCGCGATGCAGCTCATCGGGCAGATGTTCGAGACATCGCTCAAGCGCTCGGGGCGGCGGGTCTGCATTGTCGGCGCGACGAGCGGCGACACCGGGTCAGCGGCGATCGAGGCGTTTCGGGGGCTGGATGCGGTGGACGTCTTCATCCTCTATCCCCATGGCCGTGTCTCGGAGGTTCAGCGCCGTCAGATGACCACACCTGTCGAAAGCAATGTCCATGCGTTGGCGCTCGACGGCGATTTCGACGATTGTCAGGCCCGCGTGAAGGACATGTTCAATGATTTCGAGTTTCGCGATGCCGTGGGGCTTGCGGGGGTGAATTCGATCAACTGGGCGCGGGTGCTGGCGCAGGTGGTCTATTACTTCACTGCAGCCGTAAGCCTCGGCGCACCGCATCGCAAGGTCAGCTTCACCGTGCCCACGGGCAATTTCGGCGATGTCTTCGCGGGCTATGTCGCCAAGCGGATGGGCTTGCCCATTGACCGGCTGGTGGTTGCCACCAATCAGAACGATATCCTGCACCGGTGCCTCACCACCGCCCAATACCGGCCGGACGGAGTTATCCCGTCAATCAGCCCGTCGATGGACATTCAGGTATCCTCCAATTTCGAGCGGGCACTCTTCTATGCCTATGGCGAGGATGCGAGAGCGGTGGCGCAGCTCATGGACGAGTTGAAGACGGGCGGTTTTGCCGTGAGCCAGGGCGCGGCCGAGGCACTCCGCGAGAGCTTTGACAGCGGGCGCTGCGATGAGGACCAGACCCGCGCCACCATCGCGCGGCTGTCGGAAACCACCGGCGAGCTTTTGTGCCCGCATACGGCCGTTGGTGTGCATGTGGCCGAAGAGCATCTTGTCCAGGGCACACCGATGATCACGCTGGCCACTGCCCACCCGGCGAAGTTTCCGGACGCGGTAGAGGCGGCATCGGGCCGTCATCCCCCCTTGCCTCCGGCCATGTCGGACCTGTATGAGCGGTCAGAACGTCAGCACCGGGTCAGGAATGATCTTGGTGCCATTGAGGAACTGATCAGGGAGCGGGCCCGCATTTGAGCGTAGAACTGACCACGCTGTCCAACGGCTTTCGCATCGTCACGGAGTATATGCCCGGGCTGCAATCGGCTGCAATCGGCATCTGGGTGCTCGCCGGTGCCCGTCACGAGGATGCGACACAGAACGGTGTCGCGCATTTTCTCGAGCATATGGCCTTCAAGGGCACATCCCGGCGCAGCGCCTTGCAGATCGCCGAGGAAATCGAGGATGTGGGCGGGTATATCAACGCCTATACGAGCCGCGAAGTCACCGCCTATTATGCGCGGGTGCTCAAGGAGGATGTGCCGCTTGCGCTCGATGTCGTCGCCGATATCCTGCGCGATCCGGCCTTCGATCCGCGCGAGATCGAGGTGGAGCGTGGCGTGATCCTGCAGGAGATCGGACAGGCTGCCGATACGCCCGATGACATCATCTTCGACTGGCTTCAGGAAAAGGCCTATCCCGATCATCCGCTGGGCCGCACCATTCTTGGTGCGGAGGAGCGCGTGCGCAGCTTCGGGCGCGCCGATCTGGAGCGGTTCACAGCCTGTCACTACGTGCCGGGGCAGATGGTCCTGTCGGCGGCAGGTGCGGTGGATCACGCCGCGCTGGTCAAGGCAGCCGAGGCGCTTTTTGGCGACATGACCCCGGCCCGGTGCCAGATGCCCGATCTGGCGCGTTTCGCCGGAGGCGAAAGCCGACATCTGAAGGATCTCGAACAGGCGCATCTGGCGCTCGCGTTCGAAAGCCCCGATTATACCGATCCGGCGATCTATGCTGCGCAGATCTATGCCAGTGCCCTGGGCGGCTCCATGTCTTCCCGGCTCTTTCAGGAAGCCCGCGAGAAGCGTGGCTTGTGCTATTCCATCTTCGCGCAGGCCGGGGCCTATGCCGATACCGGCATGATGACGATCTATGCCGGCACCTCCGCCGAGCAGATGGCGGGGCTTGTCCATCTCACCCTCGATGAGATGAAGCGTGCGGCGAGCGACATGGCGCAGATGGAAGTCGAGCGTGCGCGCGCGCAGATGAAGGCCGGGTTGCTGATGGGGCTGGAGAGCCCGTCCAACCGCGCCGAACGCCTTGCGCGTATGGTGCAGATCTGGGGGCGGGTGCCGGATCTGAGCGAGGTGGTGGCGCATATCGATGCGGTGACGCTGAGGGATGTGCGATTGCTGGCTGAGCAGACGATCAGCACAGCGCCCGCCGCCATGGCGCTCTACGGCCCTGTCGCATCGGCCCCGAGCCTGGAGGCCGTGCATGAATGGCGCGCCGCCTGATGTTCGTGCCGCGTCGGAAGGTTCGGATCGAGACCGACCGTCTGACGCTGCGCCAACCGATCCTGAGCGACTATCGGGACTGGTCGTCCCTGCGCCGCGAGAGCGCGGAATTCCTCACCCCGTGGGAGCCACTCTGGGCGGCTGATCATCTGTCGCGCAAGGGGTTTGCCAACCGGGTCTATTGGGCACAACGTTCCATCGGTGATGGCTCGGCGCTGCCGCTCTTTCTTTTCCGCCGCGAGGACGCGACCCTGCTGGGCGCGATCACACTGGACAATATCCGCCGGGGACCGGCCCAGGCGGGAACGCTGGGCTACTGGACGGGCGAGCGGCATACCCGGCAAGGCTATATGCGTGAGGCGATCGAGGCGCTGGTGCATCACGCCTATCAGCGGCTGGATCTCAGCCGGATCGAGGCCGCCTGCCTGCCAGGCAACACCGCCTCCCGCGCCCTTCTCGAAAAATGCGGATTCAAATATGAAGGCGTTGCGCAGAGCTATCTGCAGATCAACGGGCGCTGGCGCAACCATGTGCTCTACGCGGCCTTGCGCCCCGACAGGCGCGGCCGCACCGATGTCGGAATGTGAACAGCTCGGCAGAGTGGACCCCATGATTGCGCTCTGAGCTGACTGGCTCGGTGATCGCTCTTTCGGCATTCTGCAGTCGGGGGTTGCGCCGGATGGGCCGGTGCGGAGGCTCGAGAAT
>SLDH01000046.1 GCA_007125415.1 Roseovarius sp. | reverse complement strand
CCTGCAACTCACCCGAGCCGAAGGCGAAGACGGCGTATTTGTCGGTCACCGCAGGCGCCGGTCCGCCGATGACGTTCTTGATCGTGGGCGTTGCAGAGATGCGCCAGGCGATGCGGCCATTATCCGTTCTGATGGCCCAGCCGACCTCGCTTCCGGCAACGAGGTAGACAAGCCCGTCTTTCACCGTGGGGTTGCCCGTTCCGGTGGCGCGCAGCTTTTGCTGCCAGATCTGCGCACCGGTTTCAGGATCGAGCGCGGTGATATGCCCGAACCCCGAAGAGACAAACAGCTTGCCATCGCCAAAGGCAAGCCCGCCCCCTGTGGCGTCGGTCGCACTTTCGCCGGGCGAGACGAGATTGCGCTGCCAGAGGATCTGGCCATTGGTCGACACGGCGCTGACCTGCGACGCGGCATCGAGGGTGAAAATGCGCCCCTCGGCCACGACAGGGTCGGCGGTGATGCGCATCTTGCGCCCGTCACCCGCGCCGATCCCCACGCTCCAGGCGAGGCTGGGGCTGGCCGAGAGGGCCGGATGTGCCGTTCGCGTGCCGGGTGAAGCGATGGATTGCAACCATTCGGGATTGCTGGTGGCCGGCGGCAGTGCGACAGGGACATCGCGGTTGACATGCTCATCCGAAGGCTCGGTCGGCACGAAATCATCGGCCAGCACGGCGCGGATATCTTCTCGATCTCCCGGCAGAACAGGATCATCCCGGCTGCAAGCTGACAGCGCGAGGACAAATGTCAGGCCCCAAAATGCTCGGATCGGTGTCACGCTATCGCCTCTCAGTATTCTTTCCGGCCACTTCGGCGGCCCTATCATTTTCCGCGCCGGATATCACGCACCATCACGCGCGCCCGGCAGAGTTCCACCCAGCACCACAATCATCTGAGAGGCACGGCGGATCAGGGCCGACGTTGCCTGCTCATCCTCGACAATACCAGTGAGCCGCTCGAGGGCGGCGCTCGTCTGCCCGGTTTCGATGTCGATAAGGGCAAGCTGCTCTTCCGCCAGAAGGCGCGTCAGCCCCTGCGAGAGCGCGAGACCGTCGAGCCGCGAGCGGCGCTCATCCTCGCTCAGGCCCGCCCCCGACAGGGCTGTCGCCTTCAGCGTCGCGATCTGCCGGTAAACCTGCCCCGCCTCATTGCTGTCGGCCAGCAAAAGCAGGCGCTGGGCAGCCTCTCGGGGGTTGGTTTCGCTCAATTCCGCCGCGACGAGCAGGTCGATCATCGCCTGACTGGACGGATTCGGCGCGTCTATGGCCGCCAGCGCCTCGGTCCGGCGCGTTTCGTCCCCAAGCTGCAGCGCGGCCAGCACGGCATCGCCCAGTTCCTGCGCGGCCCGGCGGTCCTGAGCCTTGTTCCACTCGAAATACGCGGCACCGCCAACCATCAGCAGCACGATCAGAACGGCAATCCAGCCATAGCGGCGCATCAGGCCGAAAAGCCGGTCCTTGCGAACCTCTTCGGTCACCTCGTCGATGAAACTGTCGCTCTGGCTCACTTCCGCCCCCCAACCTTGCCTGCCCCCTCTTAACCCGAAGCCTGAGCCCTGCCAAGAGGCGCGCCGTGTGATCCGCAGGACATTGTCGCGCGATGCCTTGCGGATAGCGATATAAAGATATAATCTGAACAGGACGGTTTAGCGTATACGGATGCGATACACGTGTTCAATTGCCCGCTGCGCATCCTGAGTGACGTGACAGACCGGAAGGTTCCTGAATGAAGCTTTTTCCTGTTCTTGCCGCCATTGTCGTCTCGATCACGATTTATGTCGTGCTGTTCGAGCGCGAGCGCGTGCAGAACGCGCTGGCAGCGCAGGATGTTATCGAAACCGCCGAGGATCTCATCAGCGATGAGCCAGACCCTCTCGAGGACCTGTCGGGTACCGCAAACTCTTTTCCGGTCGTGGCGGTCAAATCCACCGCCCGCACCATCGACAGCGCCGTGACCCTGCGCGGGCAGACACAGGCGTTCCGCGAGGTTTCACTGCGCGCAGAGACCTCCGGGCAGATCATCTCCGATCCGGTGCGTCGGGGCAGTTTCGTGGAACAGGATCAGATCATGTGCCAGCTTGATCCGGGCACCCGGCAAGCGGCGCTGAGCGAAGCGCGCGCGCGGCTGGCGGAGGCGGTGTCGCGCGTCCCCGAGGCAAAGGCGCGCGTACCCGAGGCGGAGGCGCGGGTGGCCGAGGCGCGCGCCCGCGTGGACGAGGCGGCAGCGCGGCTCGAGGAAGCAGAAATCAACGTCAATGCCGCCACCCGGCTCAGCGAGGGCGGGTTCGCGTCGGAAATTCGGGTGGCCAGTGCGCTTGCCGCCGTACGCGGGGCCGAGGCAGGCGTGGAAAGCGCCGAGGCCGGCCTGAAATCCGCACAGTCCAATCTGGAGACCGCCGCCTCCGGCATCGAGGCCGCTCGGGCGGGTGTGGAAAGCGCGCGCGCCGCGGTCGCCTCTGCCGAGAGGGAAATCCAGCGGCTCTCCATCGTCGCTCCCTTTGGCGGCATTCTGGAAACGGACACGGCGGAATTGGGCAGTCTGCTGCAGCCGGGCGATCTCTGCGCGACAATCATGCAGCTTGATCCCATCATCCTCGTGGGCTTCGCGCCGGAGACACAGGTGGCGCGTGTCACGCTCGGGGCGCCGGCCCGCGCCCGGCTCGTCACGGGCGAGACTGTCGAGGGGCAGGTCAGCTTCCTGTCGCGCGCCGCCGATCCGCAGACCCGCACCTTCCGGGTGGAGGTCCGGGTGGAGAATACCGATCTTGCATTGAGCGACGGGCAAACCGCACAGATCGAGATCGAGGCTGCAGGCGCGCAAGCGCATCTGCTGCCACAATCGGCGCTCACGCTCGACAATGCCGGTGCGCTGGGGGTGCGCACGGTGGATGCCGACAATCGGGTCGCGTTTCGCGCCGTGACATTGCTGCGTGATACCTCCACCGGCGTCTGGGTCAGCGGTCTGGACGCGGAGGCGGACGTCATCATCATCGGGCAGGAATTCGTGGACGAGGGCGTGCAGGTCGCGCCGCGCTTCCAGGAGTTCCTGCAATGACAGGCCTTGTCGATTGGGCCGCGGCGCGCGCGCGCATGGTCATCGCCTTCATCATCCTGTCGCTGCTGGCGGGCGGGCTGGCCTATACGGGGCTGCCCAAGGAGGGTGAGCCCGATATCGAGATCCCCGCCCTTTTCGTCTCCGTGCAGTTTCCCGGCATTTCGGCGGAAGACAGCGAGAAACTGCTGGTCAAGGTCATGGAGACCGAGCTTGCCGATCTGGACGGGCTGAAGAAGATGACCGGCACCGCGGCGGAAAACTATGCCGGGGTCGCGCTCGAATTCGAATTCGGCTGGGACAAGACCAAGATCATGGCCGATGTGCGCGACGCGATGAGCGCGGCGGAGGCGAAATTTCCCGATGGGGCCGAAAAATACTCGATCAACGAGATAAATTTCAGCGAGTTTCCCATCCTTGTCGTCAGCCTTTCGGGCGCCGTGCCCGAACGCACGATGGCGCGCATCGCCAAGGACCTGCAGGACAGGCTGGAGGCGCTGGAGCCGGTGATGGAAGCCGGGATCGCGGGGAACCGTGATGAAATGGTCGAAGTCGTGATCGATCCGCTGCGGCTCGAGGCGTATAACGTCACGGCGATCGAACTGATCACGGTCGTGCAGAACAACAACCAGTTGATCCCGGCGGGCGAAGTCGAGAGCACAAGCGGCAGTTTCGCGGTGAAAATCCCCTCGTCCTTCGACAAACCGCAGGACATCTACAACCTGCCCGTCAAGACCAACGGAGACCGCGTGGTGACACTGGGGGATCTGGCGGAGATTACCCTCACCTTCGAGGATCGCACCGGCACCGCGCGTTTCAACGGGGAAACGACGGTGGCCCTGCAGGTGGTCAAGCGCAAGGGCTTCAACATGATCGACACCGCCGCCCTGGTGCGAGAGACCGTGGCGGCCGAGACCGAGCGCTGGCCCGAAGAGCTGCGCCGCGTGATCAGCGTCGATACCTCGAGCGACCAGTCGCGCAATGTGGCCTCCATGGTCAGCCAGCTTGAAGGCTCGGTGATGACGGCCATCGCGCTGGTGATGATCGTGGTGTTGGCCGCGCTCGGCATCCGCCCCGCCCTGCTGGTGGGCTTTGCAATCCCCACATCCTTTCTTCTGTGTTTCGCCATGCTGGCGGTGATGGGCATCACAATTTCCAACATCGTGATGTTCGGGCTGATCCTTGCGGTGGGGATGCTGGTGGACGGGGCCATCGTGGTGGTCGAATATGCCGACAAGCGCATTGCCCGCGGGGAAGGCCCGATGACTGCCTATGTGGCGGCGGCCAAACGAATGTTCTGGCCGGTCGTCACCTCGACGGCAACAACGCTCTGTGCTTTCCTGCCGATGCTTTTCTGGCCCGGGGTGCCGGGGCAGTTCATGGGGATGCTGCCGGTCACGCTGATTTTCGTGCTCTCGGCCTCGCTGCTGGTGGCGCTCGTCTATCTGCCGGTCATGGGCGGCGTGACAGGACGGGCGGAGCGCTGGATCGACACGCGCCTCACACTGATCGCCGAAGGCTACTGGCTTTGGCACCTGATGCTGTTGCCGCTGGCGGTGGCGGGGCTCTTTCTGGCAGCCACGGCGATCCCGGCGCTTCAGGCCCAGGTGCTGGCGCAGTTCACCGGCATGGATATGACGCGCATCCTCGGCTCGGTCATTCCGGCGCTCACCTCGGCCTTTATCCTGGGTCTGGGGCTTGCCGTGATGGCCGGTCTGGGCCTTGCCAGCGTGCTTGCGCTGATGCTGGCGGCGATGGCGTTCTTTCGCAGAAGCGGCAATTTCCTGCGCCGGGGCATCGGCGCACTCAGGCCCGCCCGCCCCACAAAGGTGAGCGCGGGCTACCGCCGCTCGCCCTTCGGACGGCTCATGAACCTGATCACCGGAAACCCCATCGGGCCGCTCGTTGCCTTCGGGCTGATCTTCGTGATCGTGGGGACCACGCTGATCTTCTACATGGGCAACAATCGCGGGGTCGAATTCTTCGTCGAGTCCGAGCCGGAGAACGGTATTGTCTATGTGCAGGCGCGCGGCAATCTCTCGCTCGACCAGAAGGACGTTCTGGTGCGGCAGGTGGAGGATGTGGTGATCGCCCATCCGAACATTCTCAGCGCCTTCGCCTTTGCCGGGGCAAGCGGGCTCAACAACAATACCGGCGGGGCGCAGCCGCCGCTCGACACGATCGGTCAGGTCCAGTTCGAGATCATTCCCTGGGAAGACCGCCCCACGGTGCGCGAGACTTGGTTCACCCTGCCTCTCCTCGGCATCGACATCACCCGCGAGATGAGCGATCCGGCCGCTGACGGCGACGTCACCATCGCCGAGATGAGCGCCGAATTGGCGCGCATCCCCGGGATCCGTACCGAGATTCTGGCGCTGGAGCGTGGTCCGGCCTCCGCCAAGCCGGTGCATCTGCGCATCAAGGGCGATGACTGGGAGGTGCTCCAGGAATTCACGGCAGAGGCGCGGGCGAAATTCGAGCAGACACGCGGGCTCACCCAGATCGAAGACACGCTGCCCCTGCCCGGGATCGACTGGCAGATCGACGTCGATGTGGAGCGCGCTGGCCGCTTCGGCGCGGATGTGGCCAGCGTCGGCGCGATGGTGCAGCTGGTGACGCGGGGGGTATTGCTGGACACCATGCGGGTGGACAGTTCCGACGAGGAGATCGACATTCGCGTGCGCCTGCCGGCGGAATATCGCGTGCTCTCCACACTCGACAGCCTGCGCATCCGCACCGAGGAGGGGCTTGTTCCCTTGTCGAGCTTCATCACCCGCAAACCCGTGGCACAGCTTG
>SLDH01000272.1 GCA_007125415.1 Roseovarius sp. | reverse complement strand
GAAAATCATTGTGCTGCTCGGCGCAAAAGTAGGGCCGCTCGAAAAGCTCCTGCAAGAGGATCATCTGCGCGCCCGCCTCTGCGGCGCGGTGCACGAGCCGCTCGGCGGTGGCGATGTTCTCATCCACGTCCCAGCTACAGGCCATCTGCGTGGCTGCCAGCGTTACCGGACGCATGAGGCCGGCCTTGCTGCGCTGCTGCGGGGTGCGATCATCAATCGGTGTGCCATCACGGCTCTCCCTGGCTGTATTGGTCCGCTGGTCGGACCTGCGCCAAAGAGTAGCCCCGCCCGAGACCGGATGGCAAGGCGGTCATGCGGCTGAAGCGGATCGGCGGGCTCAGCCGCCTTTCAGCCGCGCCAGCAGAACCACCTCGCTGTCGGGCTCGATGGGCTGGAACCAGCTGTCATTATAGACCCGGCCGTCAATGGCGACCGAGACACCGCGCTTCAATTGCGGTTTGAGGCCGGGATATTTCTCCCCCAGCCCCTCAAGCAATTCACGGAGATTGCTGGCCTCGATCTCCACCGTGGTCTTGTCATCGGTGAAGCGGGCCAGCGATCCGAACACGGTGACCGCAACCATGGCTTATTTCGCGAGGATCGCCGACAAGAGCCGCGGGGGCGACATCGGAATCTGCGTCATGCGCACATCCGCCGCTTCCGACACCGCATTCGCCACGGCTGCCAGTGGCGGCACGATCGAAGTCTCGCCCACACCGCGCACACCGTAGGGGTGGCCCGGGTTGGGAATTTCGAGAATGACCGTGTCGATCATCGGCAGGTCGGAGGCCACCGGCACGCGGTAATCGAGGAAGCCCGGGTTCTGAAGCGTGCCATCTTCGCCATAGATGTATTCCTCATTGAGCGCCCAGCCGATGCCCTGCGTCGCGCCGCCCTGGAACTGGCCTTCCACATAGTCGGGATGCACCGCCTTGCCCGCATCCTGGAACACCGTGTAGCGGAGGATCTTGGTGGCGCCTGTGTCAGGATCCACTTCGGTATCCACCATATGCGTGGCGAAGCTGACGCCGGCACCCTCCGGGTTGGCCTCGCAATGGCCGGCAATGGGCCCGCCCGTGTTGGAGGCGATGGCCGCGATCTCGGCGAGTGTCATCGGCGGATGCTCACCCGCATTGTGCCCTGTCGCATGGGCGGCACCATCGCGCCACTCCACCGCCTCGGGATCGATCCCCCAGGTCATCGCGGCGCGCTTGCACATCTCGGCCTTTGCGGCGCGGGCAGCCTTGATCGTGGCCAGGCCCACGGCAAAGGTCACACGACTGCCATCTGTCACCTCGTTCTGGCCGAGGCTGCCGGTATCGGCCACGATGGTGCGGACCTTCTCATAGGGGATGCCAAGCTCTTCGGCGGCCATCATCGACATGGACGCACGGGAGCCGCCGATATCGGGGTTGCCCTCAGAGACGGTGACGGTGCCATCCGGTGTGATGTTGAGCGACACGCAGGTGTCCCCGCCGAAGTTGAACCAGAAACCACAGGCCACGCCACGCCCCTGATTGGGGCCGAGCGGCGCTTTCCAGTGGGGATGGTCACGCGCCGTGCGCAACGTGGCCTCAAGCCCGATGGCCGGATAAGTCACACCATAGGAGGATTTCGTGCCCTCCCGCGCGGCGTTCTTCAGCCGCACCTCAATGGGATCGAGGCCAAAGCCCTTGGCCAATTCGTCAATCGCGCTTTCCACGGCAAAGGCCGCCATCGGCGCGCCCGGCGCGCGGTAGGCCGCCTGTTTGGGCCGGTTGCACACGATGTCCCAGCCGACTGTTTTCACATGCTCCAGATCATAGGCCGCGAAGGCCGACATGGCCCCCATTTCCACCGGAGAGCCGGGATAGGCCCCGCCCTGATAGCGCAGCTCGGCAAAGGCGCCGGTGATCTTGCCATCCTTGGTCATGCCGATGCGCACATCGACGGAGGACGAGGACGTCGGCCCGGTGGCGCGCAGCACCTCGGAGCGGCTCATCACCATCTTCACGGGGCGCCCCGACTTGCGCGCCAGCATCAGCGCCACGGGCTCGAGGAACACGGTGGTCTTGCCGCCGAAGCCGCCGCCGATCTCGGAGGCGGTGACGCGCAACTGCCCCTGCTCCATCCGGAAGATCGCGGCACAGGTATTGCGCACCATGTAGTGGCCCTGCGTGCAGCACCACAGATCGGCGGTGCCGTCCGTGCTCATCTGTGCAAGGCAGGCATGGGGCTCGATATAGCCCTGATGGGTCGCTTCGGTCTTGAAGCTGCGTTCCACCACACGGTCCGCCTTTGCCAGACCGGCCTCGACATCGCCATGGCCGAACTCGCAGCGTGAAATGATGTTGGGCGACGCGCCTTCCGGCACGGTTTCATCGCTGCGCCCTTCATGCAGCACCGGCGCACCCGGCTCGATGGCCTTGTCCACATCGGTCACATGCGGCAGCACCTCGTAATCGACCTTGATGAGCTTCAGCGCCGCCTTGGCGATATGGCCCGAGGAGGCCGCAACAGCCGCCACCGCATGCCCGTCATAAAGCGCCTTGTCGCGGGCCATGCAGTTGGCGAGGATGTCATCGGTGAAATCATCATCGTCGATGGGCGTGAAATCGGCCGAGGTGACGACAGCATGCACACCCGGCAACGCCTCGGCGGCCGAGGTGTCGATGCTCCTGATCCGCGCATGAGCATGGGGGCTGCGCAGGATGAGCCCGGTCAGCATGCCGGGCGCGGTGATGTCCGCGCCGAAACGTGCCTTGCCGGTTACCTTGTCCACCCCATCGGGGCGCTGAACCCTTGTGCCAACAACCTTGAAGGTGCGAACGTCATATTCGGATTTGCTGTCAAGTGCCATTACGAGGCCTCCCGCATGTCGGCGGCGGTGGCCAGCACCGCCCTGATGATCTTGTCATAGCCTGTGCAGCGGCACAGGTTTCCGGCGAGCCAGTAGCGCGCCTCTTCTTCGGTCGGGTCGGGGTTGTGTTCCAGGAGCGATTTGGCCGCCACCAGAATGCCCGGCGTGCAGATGCCGCATTGCAGGGCGGCATGCTCGATGAATTTCTGCTGCAGCGGATGCAGCTTGTCGCCTTCGGCCATGCCCTCGATGGTGCCGATCTCGGCCCCCTCCGCTTCGGCCCCGAGCACGAGACAGGAACACACGACACGCCCGTTGATCGTGACGGTGCAGGCACCGCAATCGCCGGTGCCGCAACCCTCCTTCGAGCCGGTGAGGCCGAGCTCGTCGCGCAGCACGTCGAGCAGGGTCGAATCGGGCTCGCAAAGAAACTCGGTCGGGTCGCCGTTGATGGATGTTGTTACATGAACCTTGCTCATGATGCACCTCCTGCGCGATTACGGGCGATGACAGCGGCACGACGCGCCAGAACGCCGGCGACGTGCACGCGGTATTCCACCGTGCCGCGCTTGTCTGCGATGGGTTTTGCGGCAGCCGATGCCGCCTTGGCGAGGGCTTCGAGCGCCGGCTCGTCCACTTTCGTGCCGATCAGCGTGTCAGCCGCCTCCGGGACCAGCAAAACGGTGGGGGCGACAGCGCCGAGGCTGACGCGGGCTGCCGTGCATGTGCCGCCTTCATCCAGTTGCAGGGCCACGCCCGCGCTGACGACAGCGATATCCATTTCCGTGCGCGGAATGAACCGCAGATAGGCATCGCCTGACCTTTCGGGCCGCGGCGGCAGGAAAACGGACGCGACGAACTCGCCCGGCTTCAACGAGGTCTTGCCGGGGCTCACGGGGATTTCCTGCACGGGGACATCGCGCGTTCCCTCCGGCCCCACCACCCGAACGGTGGCATTCGCAGCCACCATCGCCGGCACGCTGTCCGCGGCGGGCGATGCGTTGCAAAGATTGCCCACGATGGTGCAGCGCCCCTGGATCTGCGTCGAGCCGATGAGGTTCGCCGCCTCCACGACACCAGGCCAGTCGGCGACCAGGGCTGCGTTCTCGCCCATCTCGGCAGCCGAGACGGAGGCACCAATTCGCCATCCTCCGTCTTCCTGGGTGATCCGCCGGGTTTCATCGATCCGCTTTATGTCGAGAACGACGTCGGGATGGATCATGTCCGATCGCATCCGCACGAGAAGATCGGTCCCGCCGGCGAGGACCTTGGCATCAGGCTGGCTGGCAAGCGCCTTGACGGCGTCATCCAGGGTTTGTGGCGCTAGATATTGCATGGCTGGAATCGTGGCTCCCGTTGTTCGTTTATCAAGATTTGTGGCAGCGTTTGGCGAAACGCAAGCGACATTCCGGGATTTGCCCAAAAAGTAATCATTTGGACTTGATCCGTGCTGTCTCAAACGACATCGTGACTTGACTCGCGTCAGAAAGCAAGCAATTCATTGAATGGCTGTTCAGTCGATTGCGGGTGACGGCTGCGAGTGACGACGCTCTGAAAGCGGGTGTCGGAAGGCCAAACGAACTGCAGAGTGCCACGAATGAGAACAGGCGCCTGCGCAAGCGCGTGCCGCGGCGGTGCGACGAACACTAGACATAGGGAGTTATCGAATCATGGACGTACTTGATCAACTGGGATCACTTCGCGAAGGCAAGCTGAGCCGGCGCGCCTTTACTCATTCGCTGATGGCGGCAGGCATCGGCCTCGTCTCGATGCCGGTGACCGGTCGCAGAGCGCTGGCAAGCGAGGGCCTTCCGACCTATTTCACTTGGGGCGGGTACGATATCCCCGAGCTTTTCGGCCCCTTCCAGGCAGCGCGTGGTGAGTTGCCCAACTTCTCCGTTTACGGGGCTTCCGAAGAGGCCTTGACCAAGATGCGCGGCGGATATGTCGTCGATGTGGCGCATCCGTGCAACCAGGCGCTGCCCCGCTGGGTTGCCACCGGGCTCTTCCAGCCCGTCGATCCGACACGTCTTGAGGCATATGATGACCTGATGCCCGAACTGCTCGATCTGCCGGGGAACGATGCCGATGACGGCAAGCACTGGATGACACCGTTTGACTGGGGGCAGACGTCCATCACCTATCGCACCGATCTGGTCGATCTGGAGGGCGGCGAGGAATCCTGGGGCATCCTCTGGGATGAGCGCTATGCCGGCCGGCTTGGCAGCCTTGCCGGCGGCGCGGATGCCTGGTGGTGCGGGGCGATCTATGCCGGTGTGCCCTTCGAGGACATTGCCACGGAAGAGGCGTTCGAGAAGATCGCCGAAGCCATGCGCAGGCAGCGCCCGCTTATCCGCACCTATACCGATGACACCACAACGCTGGAACAGGCGCTCGCCTCGGGCGAGATGGTCGCCGCCATGACATGGAACAGCTCGGCCGCGACACTGCGGAGCGAGGGGATCCCGGTGCGGTTTGCCGAACCCAAGGAAGGCGCGCTGACCTGGGTGTGCGGCATGATGATCCACAAGGATGCGCCCAATCTCGACGGTGCCTATGACATCATCAACAGCCTGTTGAGCACCGAGACGGGCGAGTTTCTGATCGGCAGCTACAACTACGGGCACTCCAATTCACGTTCCTTCGATCAGTTCACCGAAGAGCAGCTGACGGAGATCGGCTTGAGCAGGGATCCGCTCGAAATTCTGAACGCGGGGCATTTCCAGACGCCCCAAACCCAGGAGTGGGAGACCCGGATGAACTCTCTCTGGCAAGAGATCATGGCGGGATTCTGAACCGACTTTGACGACGAGGTGATTTGACCCGCAACAGAAGGCAAATCATCCAATGGACGATCGTTCAGCGAGTGTGTGGCGGCCACGTATCACGCGCATCCTCGCTGAACGGTTCGCAAAACAAGGCAGAGCGCTCCAGCAGAAGAATGCGCCTGCCTGAAATGCGCCTCCGCGGCAACGCTTTGCAGCGGCGTGACCGACACAGGGAGAT
>SLDH01000133.1 GCA_007125415.1 Roseovarius sp. | reverse complement strand
GCCGTCGCCGAACCAGAGCCCCAGCATGATGAAGGCGGGCACAGGCAGGATGCGGATATAGAAGATGATGATGATCAGGATATCGACACGCGCCTTGGGGAACATCAGCAGATAGCCGCCCATCACCGCCGCGATGGCCCCCGACGCCCCAACCGTTGGCACTGTTGAGGTGGGGTCCGACATCACATGCACCAGCCCCGCCCCCAGCCCACCGGCAATATAGAAGGCGAGATAGGGCAGATGGCCCATCTCATCCTCCATGTTGTCACCGAAGATCCACAGAAAGAGCATGTTGCCTGCCAGATGCAGCCAGCCACCATGCAGGAACATCGAAGTGAACATGGTCGAATAATCGCCATAGGCGGTCACAAGGGCCGGCACCATCGCCCATTCCTGAAAGAACGCATTGATCGCGCGCGGGTCATGCATCATGTCCGCATAGCTGATGAAGATCACGATATTGAGCGCCATCAGCGCGTAGGTCACATATGGGGTGCGCTCGGACGGGTTATGGTCGCGGATTGGCAACATGCCCCAGACCTAGCGCGTCACAGCCACGGCGCAAAGATGATTGTCTGGCGCGGCGTGTGATCGTCGCGCCAGATGCCAATGGCCGGCCCTCGGCTTATGCCTGCCCGCGCTCAGGACATGCCGCCCAGAAGTGCTGCATTGCCGCCCGCGGCGGTAGTGTCCACGCAGACATGGCGCTCGTGGCAGGCATGGCCCCGGTCGGGCTGGCCGGTGATCAGCGGCAGGATCGGGCCGTCGCGCTGCGACAGGGCCTGCCCGATGGCGCGGGCTGTCACGGCATCGCCCCAGAAGAGCACGCCGGAGATGCCGGGCAGATCGGTCAGCGCCTCGGGCGGCACCTCTCCGGTGGCCTGGGCGGCCACACCGCCCTGCGCCTCGACAAGCTCTGCCTGAGCAGCAGCGGCCTCTTGCCCCGGTCCCATGCAAAGCAGCGGCGCGCGGGAAAACGCGGTCAGCCGGTTCGATTCGCCTGTAGGCCCCGGCATGATCAGGTCCGCGCCGCGTGTCGGTGGCGCGCTGCCTGCGCGGTGCAGCACATCCGTCAACACGTCGAGCGGCATGGGCGCCGTCCATTTGCCGCCTGCCTCGGACGCGGGATGTGCCGAGAAACGGGCGAGGTAATGCGGCCCGCCCGCCTTGGGGCCGGTGCCGGACAAGCCCTCGCCGCCAAAGGGCTGGCTCCCCACGATGGCGCCGATCTGGTTGCGGTTCACATAGTGATTGCCCGCATGCACCCGCTCGGTGACGTGCTGCACGCGGTCATCTATCCGGGTCATCAGCCCGAAGGTGAGCCCGTAGCCCGTGGCGTTGATCGCGTTGATCACCTCGTCGAGCTTCTCGGCGCGGAAGGTCGCCAGATGCAGCACCGGCCCGAAGATCTCGCGCTCCAGATCGGCGATGCCATCCACGCGCAGCAGGGTGGGGGCGATGAAGCTGCCGGCATTCGGGGTCTGCAATTCGTGGATCAGCCGGCCCTCGGTCCGGGCCTTCTGGATATGCTCGGCGATGCTCGCGCGCGCGGCTTCGTCGATCACGGGGCCGATATCCGTCTTGAGATGCCATGGGTCACCCATCTGCAGCGCATCCATCGCCCCGGTCAGCATTTCCGTGAAGCTTTCGGCAATGTCATGCTGCACATAGAGACAGCGCAGGGCCGAACAGCGCTGCCCGGCGGACTGGAAAGCGCTCTCGATGATGGCCTGAACCGCCTGTTCGGGTAGCGCGGTGGAGTCCACGACCATCGCATTGAGACCGCCGGTCTCGGCAATGAGCGGCGCGCCGGGGGCCAGATGATCGGCCATGGCGCGACGGATCTTCATCGCGGTTGCGGTGGAGCCGGTGAAGGCCACGCCGCCCACCCGCGCATCCGAGCTGAGCGCGGCGCCGACCGCCCCGCCGCCGGTCAGCAATTGCAGGGCGGTGCGTGGCACACCGGCCTCGTGCAGCAACTCGACCGCGCGATGTGCAATCAGCGGCGTCTGCTCGGCCGGTTTGGCCAGAACCGCATTGCCCGCTGCCAGCGCCGCCGCGATCTGGCCCGAGAAGATGGCCAGCGGAAAGTTCCAGGGGCTGATGCAGGTAAAGATGCCCACAGGCGTTTCCGCTGGTGCGTTCGCCCCGTAATAGCGCAGGAAATCGACCGCTTCGCGCAACTCGGCCACGGCATCGGCTTGCGTCTTGCCGGCCTCGCGGGCGACCAGCGCAAAGAGTTCGCCGTAATGCGCCTCATAGAGATCCGCCGCCCGGGCCAGCACTGCGCCACGTTCCTCGGCGGCAGCGTTCCACGGCCTTGCGGCGGTGAGGGCGGTCTCGATGTCATCGGCGCTGGCGGCGGCGACCGTGCCGGGCTGATCTGCCGGGTTGGCAGGGTTGATCACCGGCGCGGGGCTCTCGGGGTTTGCCGTGCCCGCCAGAAGCGGCGCGGCCTGCCACTGATGGCTGGCGGCGAAAGGCGCGCGTGCGGCCTCGATCGCATCGAGCGTGGGCTGGTGGCGCAGATCGAACCCTTTGGAGTTGGGGCGCTCGGGCAGGAAAAGCTCGGGCCCCCGGCGCAGCTTCGGTGCCGGGTCATCTATGGCGAGGAACGGGTCCCGCGCCACGTGCTCGGGCGCAACCTCCTCATCCACGATCTGGTTCACGAAGCTGGAATTGGCGCCGTTTTCAAGCAGGCGGCGCACGAGATAGGCCAGGAGATCGCGATGCGCGCCCACCGGCGCATAGATGCGGCAGCGCGTGCCTTCCTCCTTCTGCAGAATACCGTGGAGCGCCTCACCCATACCATGCAGGCGCTGGAACTCGAAACTGTCCTTGTCATTGCCGGCCATGTGCAGGATGGCCGCGGTCGTATGGGCGTTATGCGTGGCGAATTGCGGATAGATCCGGCCGGTCATCGCCAGAAGCTTGCGGGCATTGGCGATGTAGCTGATGTCGGTGGCGGCCTTGGAGGTGAAGACCGGAAACCCGTCGATCCCCTCGACCTGGGCCTGCTTGACCTCGGTGTCCCAGTAGGCCCCCTTGACCAGCCGCACCATGATGCGCCGGTCAAGCCGCGTGGCCAGATCATGGAGAAAGTCGATAACGTGGCCCGCGCGCTGGCCATAGGCCTGCACCACCACGCCAAAGCCGTCCCAGCCGGCGAGGCTCGGCTCGCTCAGTGTCGCCTCGATCACATCGAGCGAGAGCGACAGGCGGTCGGCCTCCTCGGCGTCGATATTGAGCCCCATGCCCGCCGATTTCGCCAGCAGCGCAAGGCTGCGCAGGCGCGGCATCAGGATATTCATGACCTGATCGCGCTGGGCCACCTCATAGCGGGGGTGCAACGCCGAAAGCTTGACCGATATGCCCGGGTTGCGGCGGATATCCTTGTGCGTGCAGGCCGCCGAGATGGCGGTGATCGCCCGCGAATAGCTCAGATGATAGCGCGTGGCATCCGCATCGGTGCGTGCAGCCTCTCCGAGCATGTCGTAGGAATAGGTGTAGCCCTTCTTCTCCATGGGTGCGGCGCGGGTCATCGCGCCCTGGATCGTCTCGCCCAGCACGAACTGGCGGCCCATCTCGCGCATCGCGCGGCCCACCGCGGTGCGGATCACCGGCTCGCCCAGCCGCTTGATCGCGCTGCGCAGATGGCCCACGGGGCCGGGGCTTTCCTCCTTGAGCACCTTGCCGGTGAGCATCAGCGCCCAGGTGGAGGCATTCACCAGCGGCGAGGTGGAGTGGCCCATGTGGCGGCCCCAGTCCGATGGGGCGATCTTGTCTTCGATGAGCGCATCGATGGTGTCGGCATCCGGTACGCGCAGCAGGGCCTCGGCAAGACACATGAGCGCCACGCCCTCATCCGTCGAAAGCCCGTACTCGGCGAGAAACACCTCCATCATGCCCGGCGCGCCCGCGCCGCGGATGCTGCGCACCAGATCGGCCCCGCGTTCGCTGATGCGTGCACGCTCGTCCTGCGAAAGGCCCGCCTCGCGGATCAGACGGTCAAGAGTTGCCTTCTCATCCTCATAGGTCGCGTGTTCGATCGTCTGGCGAAGGTCGGTATCATAGGGCATCTGGCTCTCCTCGGTGGATCAGCTTAGAGTACCATCGTATATGAGGGAAATTTTCCTGCAGAAAAGGGGAGCGCAGTGAAACGTTTTGTTCTTCGGAGGTTTTTCGATGCAAAGTGATCAGATCACGCTCGATCGTTTCGATCATGCGATTCTGCGGGTTCTGGCAGGGGATGGGCGCATCAGTATCACCGAGCTGGCCGCGCGCATCGGCCTGTCGAAATCGCCCACGCAAGCGCGGTTGAAACGGCTTGAAGCGGCGCGGGTGATTACCGGCTATCGTGCGCTCATCGATCCGATCCGCCTTGGCCTCGATCATGTGTGCTTCGTCGAGGTCCACCTGAGCGACACGCGCGAGGCCGCGCTCGAGGCGTTCAACGCGGCGGTGCGCAAGATACCCGAAATCGAACAGGTGCATCTGATCGCCGGAAATTTCGATTATCTCCTGAAAGTCCGCACGCAGGACATGAGCGATTACCGCCAGGTGCTGGCCGAAAGGATCTCGACCCTGCCGCATGTGTCGAACACCGCAACATTCGTGGCGATGCAGGCGATCAAGGAAACCACGCTGTCGGACGTCATTTGATCTGCGGGGGAAATAGGCCAGTTCAACCAATGCGTTATCTCCTTTCAGCCCTCATCCTGACCGGCCCTGCCATGGCAGGCCCTTGCGCAAGCCTGCCCGACCGGCCGCAGGAACCGGGCTGATCGAGAAGGCGCAGGAAGCGCCCGATGCCGCAGCCGGTCGCGCGGCGTCGAAGGCAATGCGGATGATCTGGGCGGCGGCGCCGGATGCGTATGCCTGAACCCTGCTCGACAAGGCGATGGCCCGGCGTGAGGCAAACGATTTCGACGGTGCTCTCGCGGCTGCGGATGCGCTGATCGCCTATTGCCCCGACTATGCCGAAGGCTGCAACCGGCGCGCTTGCGTCAGTTTTCCGCGCGCGGGTTATGCCTGGCCCTGCCCGATCTCGAAACGACACAGGGGGGGGCAGGCCCTATCACGTCGCCGTATTGACAGGGCAGGCGATGACCCGGGTGGCGCTTGATCGCACCGGCGAGGCGGCCCTTGTGCTGCGTCGTGCTCTGGCGCTGAACCCGTGGCTGAGCGAGCGTAGCCTGCTGCCTTTGCTGGGGGCGCAGGAGCAGGAACCCTGATCCGCTGTGCCTTTGATCACCTTATCTCATCCTATCGTGATGCCCTGCCAAGCTGCTTTGGCTGGACGCTACACTCGCGCTTTCGTATGTTTCGGGAAACGAAGCGAAAGGAACCTGCCCGCATGGCGCAAGTTGAAGACCTCCTGGACAAGGTGCGGACCGCCTATCCCGATGGCGTGCCCAACATGTTCCGCACGCTGACAGGCAATCGCGCCGTTCTTGCGGGATTCATGGCCCTGGACGACAACCTGGAAGCGGATGGCGTGCTTTCACCGGTCGAGCGTCTGTTGGTCGGATTGATCACGGCCCAGCATGTGAACTGTGGCTACTGTCAGGCGGCCTTGTCGATGGAAGCGCAGGAGGCCGGGGCGGAGGCCGATATCGTTGCCGCGATCGTGAACAACACCCTGCCGGAACAACGGCGCACCCGTGCTTTGATCCAGGCTTCGCAGCGCATACTCGAAACCCATGGGCGTCTGCCTCATGCCGAGAAGGCGCATTTCAAGCGTCAGGGACTCGATGAAGAGGCTCTTCTCGAAGTCATCGCGGTGATCGGAGCTTTCACCATCGCGACGCATGCCAGCAACCTGGTTCGCACACGGATCGACCCGGAGTACCG
>SLDH01000027.1 GCA_007125415.1 Roseovarius sp. | reverse complement strand
CGAAAGCCGGGTTCCTTCAGGCAACCGTGGCCTTCGCGCTGGACCGCGAAGAACTGCGCGATGATCTCTGGACCTATCTGAATGAAATCGTTCATGCGAGAAATGCAGCGCAGTAAACCCTCGGAGCCCGCAAGGTGAAAAGCATTCTCGTCACAGGCGGTGCTGGTTACATCGGCTCTCACGCATGCAAGGCCCTGCGGGAAGCCGGATATGTTCCGGTGACCTATGACAATCTGAGCACCGGCTGGGAAGATGCGGTTAAATTCGGACCTTTCGAGAAGGGTGATCTGACAGATCGCGCGCGGCTCGATCAGGTCTTTGCGGCCTATCAGCCGCAGGCGATCATCCATTTCGCCGCGCTGAGCCAGGTGGGCGAGAGCACGCGAGACCCGGGTCTTTACTGGCGCAACAATGTGGCCGGGTCACTCACGCTCTTCGAAGCGGCCGTCGCGGCGGGTTGTCTCGATCTCGTCTTCTCCTCGACCTGCGCGACATATGGCGAGCAGGACAATGTCGTGCTCGATGAGACTTGCCCGCAACATCCGATCAATGCCTATGGCGGCTCCAAACGCGCGGTGGAGGATATCCTGCGCGATTTTGAAGCGGCCCATGGCCTTCGGCATGTGATTTTCCGGTATTTCAATGTTGCCGGGGCGGACCCCGAAGGAGAGGTGGGAGAATTTCACCAGCCCGAAACCCATCTCGTTCCGCTCATGCTTCAGGCAGTCGATGGGCAACGGGATGCGCTGACGATCTTCGGCACGGATTATGACACGCCGGACGGCACCTGTATCCGTGACTACGTGCATGTGAAGGACCTCGTGGAGGCGCATATTCTGGGCTTGCGCTGGCTGAAAGCGGACAAGCCGAGTGAGGTTTTCAATCTCGGGACCGGCACCGGATTTTCCGTCCGTGAGGTGGTGGATCACGCGCGTGGGGTGACCAACCGCGATGTCCCCATCGTGGAAGGGCAGCGCCGCGCGGGGGACTGTGCGAAGCTGGTGTCAGGCTCCACCAAGGCGCAGGAGGTTCTCGGCTGGAAGGCGGAACACTCGTCACTTGAAGAGATGATCCGCGACGCCTGGGCGTGGCATCAAACTGGACATTACGAAAAATAAACATGACCCTGCCACGGGGCGGCACAACCGACAGGCGCTTGAATGGACCGGCTGAACGATCTGGCAATGGCGTACCGGCTGCGCTGGAAGCGTCGCCGCCTGCTGTTCCGGTCCTTCCGCAAGCGCCGCCAACTCACTAACATCAACGATCGCACAAGGCAGATCAGGCCCGGTCAGATCCTTGTCTTCTCCACCATGCGCAATGAGATGGTGCGCTTGCCCTTCTGGCTGGAGCATCATCGTGCGCTGGGGGTCGGCCATTTCCTGATCGTGGACAATGACAGCGACGATGGCACGCGGGATTATCTGGCGCGCCAGCCCGATGTGTCGCTTTGGTCCAGCCGACACAGCTACAAACTATCGCGTTTCGGCATGGATTGGCTTACCTGGCTGCAACGTCGCCATGCCCATGGGCATTGGTGTCTGACCGTCGATGCGGATGAGATTTTCATCTATCCCTACCATGACACCCGGCCCTTGCCTGCGCTGACCCACTGGCTGGACCGGCAGAGCCGTCGCAGTTTCGGCGCTCTCATGCTCGATATGTATCCCAAGGGTCCGCTCGAGGATCAGCCCTATGCGGCGGGCGATGATCCTTTCAGGACCCTGCGCTGGTTCGACGCCGGGAATTACATGATCCAGCGAAAGCCGGATCTGCAGAACCTGTGGATTCAAGGGGGCGTGCGGGCGCGCTGCTTTTTCGCCGACAGGCCGCGGCGGGCGCCCACCATGAGCAAGGTGCCCCTTGTCAAATGGCATCGCAGTCAGGTCTATGTCAGTTCCACCCATTCTCTCCTGCCGCGCAGGCTGAACCATGTCTATGACGATCAGGGGGGCGAGAAGGCCTCGGGTATCCTGCTTCACACCAAGTTTCTGAATGTCATTGTCGAGAAATCCGCCGAGGAAAAGAAACGGCGTGAGCATTTCGCCAATTCCAGTCTCTATGAAGGCTATTATGACAGCCTGATCGGGAACCCGGATCTGTGGTGCGAAAGCTCTTCGCGCTTCATATCCTGGCGACAACTCGAGGCGCTGGGCCTCATGTCGCGGGGAGGCTGGCTGTAGCACAAGCGCGACGACCTTGGTCGGCATTGCCCGGCAGGGTTGTTCCCAGAACCGAAACAATTGACCTTCAAAAGGAATTGTTTAATTGTCGGGCATTAAGCTGCCTGAAAGAGCAGTTTTTCTGGTGGAGCGTGGCAGATTGGGCTTGTGGTCATCCTATCGTATGCGCCTCAGGCGGAAACGAGCGAAGGTGCGGGCCTTTCGCAAGCATTTCTCCATGAAGACCGTCGCAGACCGGACCGAACTGATACGCCCCGGGCATGTGCTCCTCTTTTCCACCTTCCGGGACGAGTATGTGCGGCTTCCATATTTCCTGAAATACTACCGCGATCTGGGGATTTCGCATTTCCTGATGGTGGATAACGGTAGCACCGATGGCGGGCGTGAATATTTGGCGGAACAACCCGATGTCTCGCTCTGGTCCACCACCGCGAGTTACAAGCGCGCTCGCTTCGGCGTGGACTGGTTGAACTGGCTGCTTCAGAAATACGGTCACGGACATTGGACGCTTGTGGTCGATCCGGATGAATTCTTTGTCTATCCGTTCTGTGATACCCGCCCCATCCGGGCGCTGACCGACTGGTTGGAGGTCAGTCAGGTCAAATCCTTCGGGGCGATGCTGCTGGACATGTATCCCAAGGGGCGGATCGATGCCGTTCCCTACCGCGCCGGGCAGGATCCGATTGAAATCGCGTCCTGGTTCGATCCGGGAAACTACATGATTTCCAAGAATCATACCTATGGAAACCTGTGGATCCAGGGTGGCCCGCGCGCCCGCGTGTTTTTCTCCAACCAGCCCAAACGCGCACCCGCGCTCAACAAGATCCCGCTCGTGAAATGGCAGCGGCGCTATGCCTATGTGAGTTCCTCGCATATGCTTCTGCCCCGCGGCCTGAACCTGACCTATGACGAATGGGGCGGTGAGAGGGCCAGTGGTGTGCTGCTTCATGCCAAGTTTCTCGACACATTCGCGAGCAAGGCCGCCGAAGAGCTGACGCGAGGCCAGCATTATGCCGGCAGTGTCGAATACAAGGCCTATGCTGAAAACTTCGAAGAGACACCAGACCTTTGGTGCAAATGGTCGGAAAAATATATAAACTGGCGACAATTGGAGATCCTTGGATTGATGTCAAAGGGCAATTGGGCGTGAAACAGGGCGGAGCGGCGTGAGCGTCGGGATCATCATGCTGGTGCACACGGCCTTCGGGCGTGCCGAGCAGATCGCGCAGCACTGGTCCGCGGCAGGCTGTCCGCTGGTGATCCATGTTGACAGGGCCGTGCGGAAAAAGACCTATGCGGCGTTTCAGCAGGCTCTCGCCGATCTGCCCAATCTGAGGTTTGCGCCGCGCCATCGCTGCGAATGGGGCACTTGGGGTCTGGTGGCCGCGACGCAGGAATGCGGGCAGATCATGCTGAACGACTTCGCCGATGTCCGGCACGTCTATCTGACTTCAGGATCGTGCCTGCCGTTGCGCCCCGTGCAGGAACTGATCGATTACCTGGCCGAACGTCCGCAAACGGATTTCGTTGAATCCGCCACCATTGCCGACGTGCCGTGGACCATCGGGGGCCTCGATCACGAACGCTTCACGCTGAGCTTTCCGTTCGCCTGGCGCAAGAACCGATGGCTCTTTGACCGCTATGTCAATCTGCAGCGCAAGCTGCGCTACAAGCGGCGTATCCCCAACGGCATCGTGCCGCATATGGGCAGCCAATGGTGGTGCCTGACACGTCAGACCCTTTCCGCCATCCTCGAAGACCCCGAGCGTGACACCTATGACAGCTATTTCCGGCGCGTCTGGATCCCGGATGAGAGCTATTTCCAGACCCTGGCGCGGCTCTATTCCCGCCAGATCGAAAGCCGGTCTCTCACCCTGTCGAAATTCGATTATCAGGGTAAGCCGCATATCTTCTACGATGACCACCTGCAGCTTCTGCGCCGCTCGGATTGTTTTGTGGCGCGCAAGATCTGGCCTTTTGCCGATCGCCTCTACGACGCTTTCCTTGCCGATGCCTCGGGTGCGATGAAACGGACCGAGCCCAATCCGGGCAAGATAGACCGTATTTTCGCCAAGGCGGTCGAGCGGCGCACGCGCGGGCGTCCGGGGCTTTACATGCAAAGCCGGTTTCCGGTGGAAACACGGGAAAACGGCCTCACTTGTGCGCAATTCTCAGTCTTCGAAGGGTTTGCCGATCTCTTCGAGAATTTCGAAAGCTGGCTGGCCAGAACCACCGGGGCACGCGTGCACGGGCATCTCTATGCGCCGGAGCGCGCCGAGTTTGCCGATGGCCAGACGGTGATCAATGGCGCATTGAGTGACAGCGCGGCATTGCGCGACTACAATCCGCACGCCTTTCTTGCCAATCTGATGTGGAACACCCGGGGAGAACGGCAATGTTTTCAATTCGGGCCGCGTGACCGTCAGGCCATTGAATGGGACATTGCAAAGGATCCCAATGCGCAGGTTTCGGTGATCACCGGGGCCTGGGCCGTCCCGCTTTTTCAGTCAAACCGGAATTTTGCGGATATCCGACAGGAGGCCGCATTGTTGCAACAGACCGAGAGCGAGCATCTGAAATGCCTGCGTTCTCCGTGGACAAAGGCGCGCGTGCGTATCTGGACCATGGCGGAATTCATCGAAGCGCCGATGGAACCCCTGCAGACCATCATCGACGAGATCGGCCATCAGAACACCCGTGGCGGTGGCGTGGCCGAAGTACCGCGCATGGCGGATCTCGAGGGGTTCGGGCAATTCCTGCAAAACCTGAAGAATCAGGGGATGCACCCCTATCTGATGGGAGATTTCCCCGTCACCCAAAACGTGGCTGACCTCGGGCAGACCAACCGCCGGCCCTATCTGGTGCGATAATTCTTTATGACAGATCACTTTGATTACTTCGTCATTTTTGCCGAAATGCGCACCGGTTCGAATTTTCTCGAAAGCAATCTGAACGCGATCGAGCGTGTTGCGTGTCATGGCGAGGCCTTCAATCCGCATTTCATCGGCCATCCAAACCGCACCGAAATCCTTGGTGTGACACAAGCCATGCGCGATGCTGATCCGGCGCGCCTGATCCGGATGATCCGTGAGGGATCAGAAGGGCTGGGCGGCTTTCGCTTCTTTCACGATCATGACCCGCGTGTTCTCGACATCACGCTCGCTGATCCACGCTGTGCCAAGATCATCCTGACGCGAAATCCGCTCGACAGCTACGTGTCGTGGAAAATCGCCCGTGAAACGGGACAGTGGAAACTGACGAATGTCAAACGCCGCAAGGAGAGCAGGATCCGCTTCGATGGTGTGGAGTTCGAACGGCATGTGGCGAAACTTCAGGAGTTTCAGGTTCTCCTGCTCAACCGTCTTCAGGTGACCGGGCAGACGGCCTTCTACGTCGCCTATGAAGACTTGCAGAATCTCGATGTCATGAACGGCCTTGCGCGCTTTCTTGGAGTCGATGGGCGGCTTGAGGCACTGGATGCCTCACTGAAGAAGCAAAACCCGAGCCCGCTTCATGAAAAGGTCTCGAATTTTGACGAGATGGAAAGGCTGCTGAGTGGCGCGGACCCGTTCAACCTGACCCGAACGCCCAATTTCGAGCCGCGCCGTGGCCCGGGGATACCCGGTTTTGTCACTGGGGCGCATGCCTCGCTATTGTACATGCCCGTTCGTGCGGGCCCCGAGGCCGAGGTGCGCGCGTGGATGGCCGGGCTGGACGGTGTGACGCCGGACACGCTGCCGACGAAATACAGCCAGAAATCGCTGCGCCAATGGAAGCGGCGCAAACGCGGACATCGCAGCTTTACCGTGCTGCGCCACCCGGTGGCGCGCGCTCATGCGGCATTCTGCGACCGGATCCTGATGCGCGGGCCGGGGACGTTTTCGGAAATTCGCAAGACCCTGCGCAATTTCTACAAACTGCCGATTCCGGGCCAAAGCCCCGATGAAACCTATGACAGACGCGCCCACCGCGCTGCGTTTATCGGCTTTCTGGAGTTTCTACGCGCCAATCTGGCGGGGCAGACGGGCATTCGTGTGGATGCGCATTGGGCCACGCAAACGGCGGTGATCGAGGGCATGGCGCAGTTTTCAAGCCCGGACATGATCCTGCGGGAAGAAGAGATGAAGAGCCATCTGCCCGCGCTTGCCCGCCAACTCGGCTATGTCAATCCCGCGCAGCCCGTTGCGGCTGCCGACAGCGCACCAATCCCGCTATCCGCGATCTACGATGACGAGATAGAAGCACTGGTGAGCGACGTGTATCAGCGTGACTATATGATGTTTGGCTTCAAACCCTGGGCCTGAAGCAACAGGTCAGGCCGCCTGTGACGATTGCGCTTCGGTGAGGATGGTAAAAAGCGTGGCAGGATCGTGATTGGCCCGCAGCTTGGCGCAGAGTGACTGGCTTCTCAGGGTTCTTGAAACGAGTGCAAGCGCCTTGAGATGCTCCACGGCCGAGTCTTCGGGCGCAAAGAGCGCGAAGGCCAGATCGACCGGCTGACGATCCACCGCATCGAAATCGATGGATGTGTCCATCACGACCATCGCACCGACAACCCGGTCCAGCCCCCTCAGTCGCGCGTGGGGCAGGGCCACACCATTGCCAACACCTGTCGGCCCGAGGCTTTCGCGCTCATGCAGCGCCTGAACACATTTCTGCTGGTCCATGTTATAGACGCTCTCGGCGATGTTGCCGAGTTCCTGAAAGAGGCGCTTCTTGCTGGAGCATGCGGACAAAACCCGCACGGCCTCCGGTTCGAGGATCTTGTCAATCGTCATGGGCTAGCCTTGCTCCAGCGTTCAGACGCCTTGCGCGCCCGCTCGTTTCAGGGGTTGATCCATCCGATATTGCCGTCATCACGCCGATAGACGACATTCAACCCGTTCTCTCCCTCGTTGCGAAAGACCAATACCGGCGCACCTGCGAGTTCCATCTGCATGACAGCCTCGCCCACGCTGAGTGACGGTATTTTCGTTTCCATCTCCGCAACAATTATAGGTTGCAGGGTGTCAGGCTCTGATTCCTGATCTTCCTGCGTCGAGGCGAGGATATACGAGGACGCTCCCATAAGTTCAACCGGTTCTGCACGCTCTCGATGATGGTCTTTCAGGCGGCGCTTGTAACGGCGCAATTGCTTTTCCATCTTGTCGCAGCACGAATCGAATGCCGCGTAGATTTCGTGTGATTTCGCTTTTGCCTGAGTGGTCAGGCCGGTGGAAAGATGTACGATCGCTTCGCAAGCATATTCGCTGGCACTCCTGGAGAAAATGACATGGGCATCGGTGGGGCGCTCGGCGTATTTTGCGACGACACTGCCCAGCTCCGTTTTGACATGCGTTTGCAGAGCTTCGCCGATATCAATCTGTTTTCCGCTGATTTGGTAACGCATCTTATCTCCTTAAAGTTGCGTGCCGGCTGTTGACACTGCTGCGGGCGTTGCCTGCGCGTGTCAGAACCGGATAAGGACGTACGACATGGATCGGATAAGCGTGGCCGGTGGCCCCGGCATGGCGGAGCACAGCGATTGTGCCACGGTTTCCTCGCATGTCATCCCTTCAGTTGACGCGCTTTCGCGGCATTTTGTCAATGATGATCGACAGCCCGCCACGGGCCCGTGTACCGGTTTGATCCACCATCAAGAGATCCGGAAATCATTCCCGAGATAGACGCGGCGCACCTTCTCATTCTCCACCACATCCTGCGGAGAGCCTGACATGAGAACCTGTCCATCATGCAGGATATAGGCCCGGTCCACGATTTCGAGCGTTTCGCGCACATTGTGATCGGTGATCAAGACACCGATTCCCCGTGTCCTGAGATCCGCCACCAGATGGCGTATATCGCCGACCGATATGGGGTCCACCCCGGCGAAGGGCTCGTCCAGCAAGAGATATTTTGGATTGGCGGCCAGACAGCGGGCGATTTCCACGCGTCGCCGCTCGCCCCCTGAAAGTGCAAGGGCCGGCGCGCGGCGCAGATGCTCGATGGAGAACTCCGACAGAAGCTCTTCGAGGCGCTCGCGCCGCTTGTGCCGATCCCCATAGGAAATATCGAGGATGGCGAGGATATTGTCTTCGACAGACAATCCCCGGAAGATCGACATTTCCTGTGGCAGATACCCGATTCCCAGCTTGGCCCGGCGATACATCGGCAGCGTGGTCACATCCCGGTCATCGATCAGAACCTTTCCGCCCTCGGGATAGATGAGCCCCGCGATGGCATAGAATGATGTGGTCTTGCCCGAGCCATTCGGCCCGAGCAGGGCTACCACCTCACCCTGCAGAAGCGTGAGCGAGACATCCCGGATCACCACGCGCTTCTTGTAGCTTTTGCGCAGGTGCTCCACGCGCAGGCCAGTGCTCTCATGGGCGATATGCAAGGACGGTTTCGCCATGGGTCAGTTCTCGGGTTGGAGCACTGTCTTCACACTCCCGCTCATCCGGGCAGTTCCGGCGCGGGTATCGACGAAGAGACGATCCGCGCTCAGCGCGTTGGGCCCTTGCACCAACAGCACATCCCCTTCCATCTCGATCATGCCCGTCACCACGTTGTAATTGGCCTCCCTTGATTCGGCGGCATCATCACCGCTGACAAGCGTCACGCCACCCGTGGCCTGCAACCGTTCGATGCCGCTTTGATCCTGCAGGTAGACGACAAGAACCCGAGGTGCGGCCAGCCGCATCTCGCCCTGGCCGATCAGAACATTGCCGGTGAACTCGGCGGTTCCGTCATTCTGGTTTACCGACAGATTGTCAGCCGTCACTTCAACGGGCGCGCGCGCATCCTGCTGGGTATTGCCGAAGGCCACCTGAGCCGATTGCGCGTCAAGTTGTTCGGGTAACGACAGCAGGAGCGCAACTGACATGATGCGGCAAAGTAATGGCATGCGCTTCATTCCTCGGGCTTTTCGGGCTTGTATACCAGCTTCACACCGTCGGTGAAAAACAATTCGGCACCCTCGCCATCGGCTGCCTGACTTAGGCGCATCTTGCCCGCGGTGATGTGCCCCGGCGGCCCGAACCCTTCGACAGGCCCGGGCGTCTCGGCGAAAAGTGTATCAAAGTTGAAGGTCAACTCATCGGTGAGCAGGTGATAGCCATCCGTTGTCGTCACGCTGACATCGCCTGATACTGTCGCGGTAAGGTTTCTTTGGTGCATATCCGCTGTATTGGCCCGTATTGTAAACTGGTTGCCTCGCAGCAAGCCTATCTCTGCGAGGATGTCCCTGGCGAAAAGCCGATCAGGATCAATCCGGTCGGGCCGGGCGTTTTCCGCCACGAAGGTGATCCGGTCTCCTGCATTGGTCACGCCACTGAAGCGGGGCCGTGTGGCACCTTGCTCCTGGGCGCGTTGCTCAAGATCGATATCGACAATCGGCTCCTTGGTCGGATCGACGCTACGGGAAAGCAGAAAGAGTGTCGACAGAAGAGCAAGTGCGGCCAGTGGCAGGATGATCTTCATCCAGGCGACCAGCCGGGAATGGAGATTTCCCCCCCTCGCCATCAATGCGAGAAGATATCGGTCTCGGGCCATCCGGCCAGATCGAGCCTGGCGCGCATCGGCAGAAAGTCGAAACAGGCCTGCGCCATTTCCATCCGCCCTTCACGTTCGAGCATGAGGTTCAGTTCCTCGCGAAGCCGGTGCAGGTAAAGCACGTCGCCTGCGGCATAATCGAGCTGCTCCGCCGTGAGTTCGGGCGCCCCCCAGTCCGACGATTGCTGCTGCTTGGAGATATCCTGCCGCAGCAATTCCTGCAGCAGGTTTTTCAGCCCGTGACGATCCGTATAGGTTCGCACGAGCCTGCTGGCGATCTTGGTGCAATAGACCGGGCTGGCCAGGGCGCCGAAGGCATTGTACATTGCGGCGATATCGAACCGCCCGAAGTGAAACAGCTTGAGCACTGATCGGTCTTCAAGCAGGCGGCTCAGGTTGGGCGCGCTCGTCTGTCCGCGGGCCACCTGCACCAGATGCGCCTCGCCATCGCCGCCTGACATCTGCACCACACAGAGCCGGTCACGATGCGGGTTCAGCCCCATCGTTTCGCAGTCGATCGCCACCACCGGGCCAAAGGTCAGCCCGTCGGGAATATCGTGCCGGTAGAGGTGATTGGTCATCCTGCGGTCCTTTGTCAAGCGGCTGCCTGCGTCACTGTCACTCTTGTAGGGCGTGTCACGGCCGAGGGGAATGGGGCGCGTCTCTCAGGGTGCCATGTCCTTGATCACCGCAAGCAATCGGGCGACCTCGGCTTCCGTATTGTAATGGCAGAGCGAGATCCGGATGCAATCACGCAACCCGAGAGGGGTGAGTACATTGCCGCTGTAATGATCGTCCTTGCGGATATGCGTGCGGATGCCCTGTTCGTTCAAGGCCCTCACCACGTCGGCTGATGGCGTATCGGCCACGACTATCGAGACCAGCCCTTCGCGCGATGGATTGTCGGCACCGGCCAGGATGGTGACATGAGCCATTTCGCTTAGCCCCGCCAGATTGCCTGTTCCGTGGATCAAGGCTGTGGTCAGATGCTGTTCATAGGCATGGATCGCGTGGCCTGCCGCCTCGACACGCGCGCGGGGGTCCTCGGCACCGGAGAGTTCGCCGCCCAGCCAGTCGAAGTAGTTCACCACATCGGACATGGTCGCATAGGCTCCCGTGTCGCGCGTGCCGAACTCCCAGCCCTCCGCGGGAGCATCGATCAGCCTGTCATGGGGCAGGGCCGTCATCCTGTCGGATATCCACGCAACACCATAGCCATGTCGCGAGAAGACCTTGTAAGGCGAAATGGCATAGCCATCCACATCGTAGCTGGCCAGATCAAGCTGGCCATGCGCGGCATGCTGGATGCCATCCACGATGATGAAACACCCAGGGGCCACTTCGCGGATCGCGGCAGCAATCACGGCGACATCCATGCCGATGCCCGTGACCGGAGAGGCATGCACGATCGTCGCAACGCTTACATCCGGAGTCAGATGCGCGCGGTAATCATCCGCAGTGACCTGGCCCGTCAGGTTGTCATGCGGCACACTCACATAAGTCAGCCCCGCAATCTCCGCCCAGCGCTGCGCGGCGCTGCGGCTGGCCGGATGTTCGATCGTGGCTCCGATCACCTTCGAGCCTGCCGGTGCGTTCACACAGGCTGTCCGGATCATGCGAAAGAGAAGCTCGGTCCCGCTTTCGCCGACGAAAAACTGCCCCGACTGCGCGTTCATGAAAACGGCAAGGTCCGCCTTGGCCCGCTGGATGATCTCCACCAGCGCATGGCTGGCGGCATTGTCGCGCCCCTGATTGTCCGGGATGGCGGCGAATTTCCCCGAGGTCTCCACCACCGATTTGAGTGTAAGGGCACCCCCTGCGTTCTCAAAGAAGATGCGGGGACCCGCAAAGGGACAGCTTTCCACATGCGCAAAACGGTTGCGTATGGAAGCGATGAGCGGTGCGTTGCCTTGGATGGTCATGCAAGTTGCCTCCGGATGCGCCGACCGGGAGTGGCAGGGCGTTGACTTGGTATCACGCTGTCATGCGCTGTCCAGCCATGACAGGACAATATCTGCACATCGGGCCGGATCTTCCTCATGAGCGAGATGACCCAGCCCTGCCAGATCGAGGTGGCGGGCATTCGGCAGGCGCGTGGCGGCTTCGGCGGAGATGCGCGGGGCGACAGCGCCATCATTCGCACCGGTAATGAGAAGCGCGCGCGCCGTGATCGTCTCGAACCGGCGATTGAGCGCATCGGTGTTCCATTGTGACATCATCTGAAGCGTGCCGTCCACATGGGCACGATCGGCGATCAGCCGCGCATAATAGCCAAGCCCCGTTTCATCCAATTGGGATCCGGTGCTCTGAATGAGGCGCTCGGCTCGCCCATAGTGATTCCGCCCCATCGAAAAGACCGGTGCAGTCAGGGGATTGAGCGCCAGAACCTTGGCCAGAAGCGGAAAGAGCCAGCTTGCCATTCCCTCGAACCGCCCGAGGGCCGCGTTGATGGTGATGATGTCGGGTGTCGAGCCGCCTTTACCGGCCCGCTTCTCTGCCATGCTGAGCGCGATGGCCGCGCTGGCCGAATGGCCGATTACCGCCCGGATCTGCCAGTTTTGAGTATCGCAAAGCGCCAGGATGTCATCGGTCATGAAGTTGAGGCCACAACGCCCGCGGCTGCCCAGCCGGGTAAAGCCCTGTCCGGGCAGATCGATCGCCACGACATGATAATGCGGTGCAAGGAGCGGGATAAGATCACGCCAGCTATGCGTGCTGCCCCCCGCGCCGTGCAGCAGCAGAAGTGTCTCACCACTTCCGGTTTCCTGCACATGCCACTGATGCGGGCGGTGGAGCACGCGGCGCGAATACCGGCTCAGTGGCCAGGTCGCGAGGTCGCGGTTCCAGTCCACCCGTTCACTCTCCGAGGGCCGCATCTGCGGCCGCGCTGATCTTCTGCGCGTCGGCGCGAGGCAGGGCAAGGTAGGTGGAGCCCAGCCAGGCGGCCAATGCCGCGCCGTCCTTTCCGGGGCGCGCGGCAGTATCGATCACCACGCCCGGCAGGCCGAGGCGGCTGAGTTGCTGCGCTGTAAGTTGCGCATCTGCAGCGGCCTGAGTGCGGCCCGGTTCACCCGAAAGGCCGATATTCGCGCGCCCATCGGTCAGGACGATCAGCGCAGGCGACAGACCATGCGCGCGACCAAGCTCCGCCATCCCGGCCGCCCCCAGAAGGCCTGCCGCCAGCGGGGTGCCGCCCCCGCCCGGCAATTCGGCCAGACGGCGCTTGGCCTGCACCAGCGACCGTGTGGGCGGCAAAAGCACATCCGCGCCGCTTCCTCGAAACGCGACCAGCGCCACCTGATCACGTTTGGCATAGGCTTGCGCAAGCATCAGTTCCACAGCGCCCTTCGCCTCTGCCATCCGGGCCATCGCAGACGAACCCGACGCATCCACGGTGAAGATCAGCAAGCGATCGGACTTGTCTTCGAACCTACGCAGCCGTATGTCCGAAGGATAGAGGATGATGCGCGGTGCACATTTCCTGTTTCGCTGGCGCAACCGTTGAAACGGTGCCGCACTGCGCAGGGTGGCGATGATGTCGATTCGGGTGGTGCCATCCAGCCGACCGGGGCGGGAGGGCAAGGGTCGCCCGCGGCGGTTGCCCTTGCGCCGCGCGCCAGCGCCGCTGCCCCGGAAGTTGCCGCTGCGTGAGGCCTTCTGCACGGTGCGTTCCAGAAAATCCGGCGGAAGCTGTGCGGCGATGGCTTCAATGATCCGATCCTCCAGCACCCCCTCCCGGGGGGCGCTGTCATCAGCGCCTTGATCCTCGGGCTCGGGCTGTTCTTCCTGCCTGGGGTCCTCGTCGGGCGGGGGTGCGGGCTCGGGCAGCCGTGTGGCGCGTGAGGCATAGACCAGTTCAGCGGCTTCCGTGATATCCTCTTCCACGGGGGTCTGGCGGCCGGCAAGCGCGGCGAAGACACAGGCGGCACGCAGCGCCAGCAGAGGGGCGCGCAAGCTGCTGATCCCGAAATGCGCGGCAATCGCGGCGAGTTGTGCGGCCTGCTCTGGCGCGGGGCGCACAAGTGCCAGGCGTGCTCGCGCGGCATCGAGCACCGCGGCATCGGGCAGGCGGTTCGCGCAGTCCTTGTGTGACAGCCCCTCCAGTTCGATCCCGAAGGCCAGACGCTCGCGCAGTGATGCAGGCACCGTCTCATCCGGGTCCGCACCCTCGTCCAGAAGGATCAACGCATGGCCCCGATCCGCATCGAGCATCTGAGCCAGCTTTGCAGCGAGGCCGGGTTGAGTCCGTTCGGCCATGGGCATGATCAGGCTGGCCGGCGCATCGGCAAGCCCCGCCTCGCGAACGAGCTTCTGAGCCGCGAGTGATGCCGATATGTCAAGCCCGCCGTAAAGCTGCATATCGCTCAGCCCCGGGTGGATGCGATGCCGCGGCTTGGGCAGGGACGAGAGCTCTGCCTCGAACGCCTGTCGCACGGGGCCTGCCCGCGCGCGCAGGATCATTCCCTTCAGGCCACCGGGGTCAATCGCCACAGCCGTCAGCGCACGCAAGGCGAGATCCCACTGGGTGACGGGCGCTCTCATGCCAGGATATCTTCTGCGGCACGGATCACGCGGGTGACGGACCCGGCCTCATCCAGCGGGTCGCGCCGCAACCGGTGGCTCATCGCCATGGGTGCGATCTGACGCAGATGATCACGTGTCACGGCGCTGTCGCCTTGGTACGCGGCCAGCGCGCGGGCGGCGCGCAGCAGCGTCAACTCCCCGCGCAGCCCATCCGCGCCGAGGCCGAGGCTCAACTCCGCGCAGAGGCGCAGCGTCTCCTCGGGCGCATCGGTCTTGCCCAGGGCGCGGCGCGCGGCAAGGATGGATTTGCGGATTTTCATATCTTCTGCCTTCCAGACCTTCATGAAGGCGCGGGTATCGCGTTCGAACTCTGCGCGGCGGCGAATGACCTCGATCCGCTCGTCCACATTGTCAGGTGACCGCACCTCTACCGACAGGCCGAATCGATCGAGCAGTTGCGGGCGCAATTCGCCTTCCTCGGGATTGCCCGACCCGACCAGAACAAACCGCGCCGCATGGCGGATGGAGAGGCCCTCGCGCTCGACCGCGTTGATGCCCGATTGGGCCACATCGAGCAGTAAATCGACGATGTGATCTTCCAGAAGATTCACCTCATCGATATAGAGATATCCCCGGTTGGCCTGTGCCAGGAGGCCCGGCTCGAACACCTTCTCACCCTGCGTGAGCGCCCGCTCGATATCAAGCGCGCCTGTCACCCTGTCTTCGGTCACGCCGAGCGGCAGATCAACCACCGGCGTGGGGCGGGAGGTGAGTTTCGCGGAGCTGATATTAGCCCAGTCGGGGCAGTCCCTTTTTGAAGCTGAATTGACCGGGCAGCCCTCCACGGCGCGGATGGGCGGCAACAGCGCGGCCAGCGCACGCACGGCGGTGGATTTGCCGGTGCCGCGATCTCCGAACACCAGAACGCCACCCAGACCGGGGTCAATCGCGGTCAGGATCATGGCGAGCTTCATCTGCTCTTGCCCGACGATGGCCGAAAAGGGAAAGCTGGCACTCATGCTGCAAACTCCAGTGTCTTCAGGGGCTTTTCACCATGCCATGTGCCATCATCCGCCAAGACATGGAAGCGGGCATAAAGCTCTTCGCGAAACCAGTCGCCTTCGCGGACAGCGCGGATGGCGCGCGCATGGGGCCCGTCCCGGCGCGCGAACGCGGCCATGCTCTCACTGTCGGGCCATATGGAAAAAGTGACCTGTTGCATCAGGGGGACCTCGCCGATGCCGATCTTGAAGGCGACATTGCTGTCTGCGCCGATGACGCTGCTGATATCCGGTACGCGCTTCCAGAATCGCAGGGCCTTGGAGGGGCGTACGGTTGCGCGGGTCAGCGCGGCGATGGGGCCCTGTTGCGTGTTCTTCTGCACGTGGAAAGGGGCCACGCCCGACCATGTGCCGCGCGCCGAGATGGGGGCAAGAAATACCGTCCAGCATTCACAAGCGGCCCTCTGAAAGGACTGATATCCCTTGGCTTCGACAATCTGGCGCCGTGCGGTGACAAGGTCGTCCCAGACGCCCAGGATCGCATAGACGCCGGTATTGGGCACCGGTGTAAAGCCTTGCCCGGTGCCTGATCCACACAGCTTCCAGAAGCTCAGCCCTTTCGTGTGGCGCATGTGACGGCGGGCGAGACCCATATTGGCAAAGGCGATTGCCCGGTCTATCCCACTGGAATATCGAAAAAAGCTGAGGCTGACGGTTTGGATGGCCTGCGTCCCTTGAAGAAGTGTCAATCAAGTTTGACACGTTTTGAACAGGCTGAAAAGAGGATGTATTCCCAGATTGTCAACTAAACTAGACACGTGTAAGCTGGCGTTATGTTTACGCGTCTTGACTCGGATCTTGATCGGAATGCCCTGCCAGCAAACGCCCCTCATGCGGTGATTGTCGGCGCAGGCCTGGGCGGGCTTGCCTCGGCGATGCGGTTGGGCGCGCGCGGCTATCGTGTGACTGTCCTTGACAGGTTGGAAGGCCCCGGTGGGCGCGGCTCCTGCATCTGGCAGGATGGCCACCGCTTTGACCTTGGTCCGACCATCGTGACCGTGCCCGACGTTTTCGAGCGGCTCTGGGCCGCCTGCGGACGGCGCTTCGAGGATGATGTCGATCTGCGTCCGCTCGATCCCTATTACGAAATTCGCTGGCCCGATGGCAGCCAGTTCTTCGCCAATGGTTCGGACGAGGACATGTTCGCCGAGGTCGAGCGCCTCTCTCCCGGTGATCTGGAAGGATACAAGGCCTTTCTGAAGCAAAGCGAACAGCGCTACTGGTTCGGCTTCGAGAATCTCGGCCGCCGCTCGATGCACCAGCTTTGGGAACTGATCAAGGTTCTGCCCAAATTCGCCTGGTATCGCGCGGATCGCTCGATCTTTGCCCATGCCGCGCGGCTGGTGCGGGACGAGCGGTTGCGCATGGCGCTTTCATTTCATCCGCTCTTCATCGGCGGCGATCCGATGCATGTCACGTCGATGTATGCGCTGGTCAGCCATCTGGAGAAGGCCTTCGGCGTTCACTATGCCATGGGCGGCGTCGATGCCATCGCCCGCGCAATGGTGCGGGTCATCGAGGAACAGGGTGGCCAGGTGCGCCTTGGCGCCGAGGTGGACGAGATCATCCTGCAGAACGGCCGTGCAACCGGCGTGCGGATGAAGGACGGTCAGATCGTGGCGGCGGATATCGTCATCTCCAACGCCGATGCCGGCCATACCTACACACACCTCCTACGCAACGCCCAGCGCAAACGCTGGACCGATGCAAAACTCAAGCGGACCCGTTGGTCCATGGGGCTTTTCGTGTGGTATTTCGGCACGAAAGGCACCCGCGACATGTGGCGCGACGTGGGCCATCACACGATCCTCTCGGGGCCGCGCTATGAAGGGTTGCTGCGCGACATCTTCATCAAGGGCAAGCTTGCCGATGACATGAGCCTCTACATCCACCGCCCCACGGTAACGGATCCGAGTGCCGCGCCAGAGGGCGATGATACATTCTATGCGCTTAGCCCCGTGCCGCATCTGGGCCATGACAATGGGGTGAACTGGGCCGAGATCGAAGAGACCTATCGCCAGAAGGTGCAGGATGTGATCGAGGCGCGGCTGATGCCCGGGCTGGGCGAGCATCTCACCGCCTCGCGGGTTTTCACGCCCGAGACCTTCGAAAGCCGCTATCTCAGCCCCAACGGCTCGGGCTTTTCCATCGAGCCGCGCATTCTGCAAAGCGCGTGGTTCCGCCCGCATAACATCAGCGAGGAGGCCGAGAGGCTCTTCCTCGTTGGTGCGGGAACGCATCCCGGCGCGGGTCTGCCCGGGGTGATTGCCGGGGCAGAGGTGCTGGACCAGCTTGTCCCCGATCCCGAGCCTGCCTCATGATCGCCCGTGCGGATATGGAGCATTGCGTCGAAGCGATCCGCCATGGCTCCAGATCGTTCTATACCGCGTCGAAGCTTTTGCCGCGCTCGGTCCGCGAGCCTGCTTTGGCGCTCTATGCCTTCTGCCGTCTCGCCGATGATGCTGTGGATCTGAATATGGAGAAAGCCGAAGCCGTGCTCAATCTGCACAACCGGCTCGACCTTGCCTATGCGGGGACACCGCGCGATACACCGCCCGACCGGGCCTTCGCGGCCATCATCGAGGAATTCGCCATGCCGCGCGCCCTTCCCGAGGCCCTGCTCGAGGGTCTCGCCTGGGACGCGATGGAACGGCGTTATGCAACGCTCTCCGAGCTTCGCGCCTACTCCGCGCGAGTGGCCTCTGCGGTGGGTGCGATGATGTGTGTGCTCATGCGCGTGCGCGATCGTCATGCGCTGGCGCGGGCTTGTGATCTTGGTGTTGCGATGCAACTGACGAATATCGCCCGCGATGTGGGCGAAGATGCGCGTGAAGGGCGGCTTTACCTGCCGACAGACTGGCTTGATGAGGTCGGGATCGACCCTGCCGCGTTTCTTTCGGATCCGCGCATGTCGCCCGAGATCGGCGCGTTGGTGGCGCGCCTCCTGCGGGAGGCTGACGCGCTCTATATCCGGGCCGAAGCCGGGTTGCAGGGGCTTCCCGTCAGCAGCCGCCCCGGGATATTCGCCGCGCGCCATGTTTACGCGGGCATTGGCCGGATGGTGCGTCGCAACGGCAATGATTCCATCACGCAGCGCGCCTACACCTCGCAGGCACAAAAACTAGGATGGCTCATGCTGTCTGGGATTCGCACGGCAAACAGTGTGCTGATGCCGAAAAACGCGGTGATCTATGCGCGCGCCTTGCCTGAAACGCAGTTTCTGGTAGATGCTACGGCGGATCGCAGAAAAACTGCGACCGACTGGAGTGATGCGCTCTATGCGACATTGGCCAGTCTCAAGGCGCGTGACAGCGCGCAGCATGACGCCTTTCCCTGAGGATCGAGGTCCGAAGTGGGCGCAAGACATGGTGATGAATGTTCTGGCTCTGTTTCGGGATCTTTCTGCTGGCATGTATGGGCGCCGGTGCAACGGGCGGCCTTTTCCCGCCGGGGCCCTGGTACCGTGATCTCGACAAGCCGCGCTGGACCCCGCCGAACTGGGTTTTCCCGGCGACCTGGACGACCCTTTATATCTGCATGGCCTTCGCCGGTGCGCGCGCGGCGGTCAGCCCCGACAATGGCGTGGCCATGGCGCTTTGGGCGTTGCAGATTGCCATGAACGGACTGTGGACCCCGGTGTTCTTCGGGCTCAAGCGTCTTCGCCTCGGCTTCATCGTGCTGAGCGGGCTGTGGCTGTCGGTCGCGCTGACCATGGTGG